>NZ_JBMVQX010000036.1:0-40796 GCF_050522745.1 Myroides sp. C15-4
GTCTAACAGCTTGAAGCGCGTAACCGCTCCAAGGTTCTTCTAAACTAGTTTGATATGAAAAAAAAACTACAACAAGTAGGACTTGTAGCAGCTGTGTTATTGACCGCAGTGACAGTAGGCTATGGTCAAACAGGGAAGAAAAAGCGAGCAGATCAAAATTTTGATCGCTTGGCCTATGCTAATGCGATTGAAATTTATGATGGCTTAGTTAATCAAGGGTATATGAATACCTCAGTGTTGCGAAATTTAGCCGATTCGTATTACTTCAACGGCAAGTTAGCCGAGGCGCATCAATGGTATTACGAACTCTTTGAAGGGGATTACAAAGACAAGGATCTCGCTGGCTTGCCCTCTGAATACTATTACCGCTACGCTCAAACATTGAAAAGTCAACAAGAATATGAGCAAGCGCAAGAGGTGATGGATTTCTTTTATACCTTAGAACAAGGAGATTCTCGTGCTGTTTTGTACCATGAGAATCGAAATTACATTGCGCAAATAGCCAATAACTCGGATCGCTATGACATCAAAGCGTTGGAGTTAAATAGCCCATACTCCGATTATGGAGGTACTCTTGTAGGTAATGCTTTTGTTTTTACTTCGGCTCGTGCAACTGCCACAGCGAAAGGAAGTGCGATTCATAGCTGGACCAATGAAAGCTACACGAGTTTGTATAGTTCGCAGGTAAGCAGAAATGGATATGGCGAACCCGTTCGCCTGCCAATGGCCAATACAGCAGTTAATGAGGCAACGCCCGTGTTTACCCAAGATGGTAAAACGATGTACTTTACGCGAAACAATGCTAAGAATAATGGAAAAAGCAAAGAAAATAAAGACCATACTTCCTTACTTAAAATTTACAAAGCAGTAAAGCAAGTGGATGGAACGTGGGGACAGGTGGAAGAATTGCCGATTAATTCGGATGATTTTAGTACGGGACATCCTGCATTAACCCCTGACGGTAAGTGGTTGTATTTCGCCTCAGATCGCAAAGGAGGTAAAGGACAATCCGATTTGTATCGCGTGGCATTATTTGAAAATAGGCACTATGGCTCTGTTGAAAGCCTAGGAGACGTAATCAATACGGAAGGACGAGAGAGCTTTCCTTTTATTTCCTCAGATAACCAGCTGTATTTTTCCTCAGATGGTCATCCAGGCTTAGGAGGATTGGATGTTTTCGTTTCTAAACTAAATGCTGACGGTAGTTTTGGGCCTGTAGTGAATATGGGGGAGCCAATCAACAGCCCTTTAGATGATTTTAGTTTTTATGTGGAAGCTGAACAGAACAAGGGGTTTGTTAGTTCAAATCGCCTAGGCGGTAAGGGAAAAGATAATATCTATACCTGGACAGAAAAAATATGTCAGCAAACCCTTGAGGGGATAGTGTATGACAAGCAAACCAAAGCCCCCATTCCCTATGCTACGGTTGTGATTTCAACTGAACTGAATCAGCATGGGGATACGCTGCGTACCAACAGTAATGGATATTACACAATTCCCCTGTTGAATTGTGGCGTTAAATATCACATAAAAGCAGAGACCGATTCGTATAATACAATAGCTATCGCATTTAATCCCGATAGTAAACCTGGATTAAAAACGATGGATATTGGCTTGGAAAAACAAGAACCCCCAATTGAGGTCAACACAGACTTAGCAAAATTGTTAAACCTATCGCCAATTTACTTTGATTTTGATAAATCGGTTATCCGTTATGATGCTTCGATTGAACTGATGAAGATTGTGGAAGTGATGCAAAAGTATCCAACATTAAAAGTAGACGTGCGTTCGCATACGGATAGTAAAGGAAAGGATGCTTATAATTTGAGCCTATCGGATCGTCGAGCCAAGTCTACGATTCAATGGATTATTAAACAAGGTATTGCTCCAGATCGTCTAACTGGACGTGGATATGGAGAAACACAACTCATCAACCGCTGTAGCAATGGTGTTCGCTGTAGTGAAGCCGAACACCAAGAAAATCGACGCAGTGAGTTTATTGTAGTTGCAAGATAAAACCAAAGCGAATTACTTTTTTTATATATAATCGTGCTGTGCGATGTAAAACATACAGCAGTATTGAAGGGAGACGCAGTTAGTCTCCCTTTTTTTTATGTATCTCAACCAGGTGAATGGTTGAATTATTCTGCTGATCAAGACCCTATACCACAGATTTTTAAATCAGTAAACTGTTGGCTATAAAAGGAAGGAAAAAAGTAAATCATGCCAATTCTACTTCTTTTTAGTTGTCTTCTTCCTATTGAATAGAGTCGATAATCAGATATAGCGGTTTCTTTTTGGCGTGAATAGAGGGAATTAAAACCACAACGCTAGAACCACACATATTAAGGGGGACTTTTAGCATGGAGTAGTACATAAAAAATAAAATACAAGGACAATACGTAGTAGAAAGCGAGAAAATGAGTCGCAAGAACAGGAGAATTGAAGATGATACTGCCTGCTGATTTAAAAAAAGAAGGGGATTTAGGGATTAGATAATGAAACAGGGGATAAAAGAGGGATTGAATAACGAAGAATACTTGGAAGTAAAGAAAAAAAAGAATGGACTCTTTTCTTTTTTCTCAACTGCTTTAGGTTAAAGCAAAAAATAGAAAATACTAGGGGATCAAAGTGATGAGTAGCTTTTGTACGAATTGTTTTTTTGTCGTGTATGTCGAAGATAAGCTCTTTTTTAATAAAGTGTTTTTTGTATTTTTTTTAACAAAAGTTAAATCATGTATCATTGTGTTTTTTTTGATGTTTTAATGTTTTTTTGATTCTTTTTTTAACTTTTTTGTTGCATAGTTTTGAATATCGATATGTATGAATAGGTATTCACAACCATTGTTTAGGATTGTACCCGATGCGATTTTGTAGTATAGAACAATAGAAAGCAATGGGAAAAGAATAAAAAAAAACTTGTACTCAAAAGGAAAACAAGAAAAAATCAAATTCTATCGACAAATATGAAAAGAAAATTATTGACCATTACTGCCTTGCACGCTCAAGTGGAGATAGGAACAATGAGACTGGATGAATCTGTCGAAATACAAGATGAGGCTGAGCGAAATTTTATTCATTCACATGTTGGAATACCTGCATGTTCGGATGATTTAATCGGACGTCTTGTTTCAGAAATGAGGAAGAAGGGCTAACCGATGAAAAGAGAGGGTGATCCATAGATCAAGATCTAAATATAGTGGACGTTACAGGATGAGATTGAGTGTTGCACACCGTTGAAAAAAAAATAATGCTATGAAAAAATACGTTCAAGTATTTGTGTGTTTTTTGGTTGGAGTCTTGCCCAGTTTTGGGCGGGCTCCTTATCAAAAAAAATTAGTCAATCACAGTACCTTGATCCTTAGTAAAGATGTGGTAGAGAGTACCACCTACGAATTTGACACTTTACTTAGCAATGGGGTTCAAACTGCAGGCTTGATTTATTACAGCAGCAATTTCAGCAACGATAATCTATGCGATCCCAATGCAGGGGGAGTAATGAGGCTCATGCAATTAAAAAATGAGCGTACTCACATTTAGCAACTAATTAAAGTAAATCGAAGTGAAAAAAAAGAAAATATATAAAGGGATTGGTCTAGTACTACTAGGTTGCGCCTCTACTCAGATGCAGGGTCAACAAGATCCGCAATACACCAACTATATGTACAACCATACCTATATTAATCCCGCTTATGCAGGTAGTGAACAAGGGTTAAACCTTTTTGGGTTGTATCGCACCCAATGGGTGGGATTGGATGGAGCTCCTAAAACAGCCACCTTAGCTGTGGATACCCCATTGGGCCGTTCAGGCTTGGGCTTGGGAGTAAACTTTACCAACGATCGCTTGGGTGCAATGGATGAAAATACGTTAGCCGTGGATCTATCCTATGGGATTGATCTGAATAGCGAATATAAACTCGCTTTTGGACTAAAGGGCTCAGGAGGTTTATTGAATGTTGATTACAATAAGCTGAGTATATACGAAGAGCGCGATCCTGTAGTTGCCAATAATGTAGACAATTCCTTTAGTGCAAATTTGGGTGTAGGTGCGTTTTTATACTCCGAGAAGGCCTATGTAGGCCTATCTGCTCCGCATCTGTTTACCCAATCGCGCTATGACGACAACGCAGTCAATACCCTTCGCCAGCGCATGCATTTGTATGCAACAGGAGGCTATGTATTTGATTTGAATTACAATTTGAAATTTAAACCAGCGGCTATGGTCAAGATGGTAGCAGGAGCGCCGCTTCAGGTTGATTTAAGTGCGAATTTTATGTTTAGAGAGAAGTTTACCTTTGGAGCGGCTTACCGCTGGGATGCATCGGTTAGTGGCTTAGTTGGTTTTCAAGCGTTAGAAAATCTCTTAATTGGTTACAGTTACGATGCTGATACAACGAAGTTGGCTCGTTACAACTCCGGTTCTCATGAGATTTTTCTTCGCTTTACTTTGTTTAACAGCTTGAAACGCGTAACTGCTCCAAGGTTCTTCTAAAATAGGTTAGTATGAAAAAACACGTACGACAATTTGGACTTGCTACAACTGTGTTATTGACAGTAGTGACAGTAAGTTATGGCCAAATAGGAAAGGAAAAGCAAGCAGATCAAAATTTTGATCGCTTGGCCTATGCCAATGCGATTGAAATTTACGAAGGCTTGGCCAATCAAGGCTACATCAACACATCGGTATTGCAAAATTTGGCCGATTCGTATTACTTCAACGGAAAGTTAGCTGAAGCCCATAGATGGTATCGTGAACTTTTTGAAGGAGATTATGCAGATAAAAGTATTCCACTATTGCCCTCTGAATATTACTATCGCTATGCTCAGACGCTGAAAAGCCAAAAGGATTACGAGAAATCACAGGATTTGATGGATCAGTTTTACAAGTTAGAAGGGAGTGACTCTCGGGCCAATTTGCACAATACGAATCGCGATTACTTGACTCAGATTGGTCGTAATTCGGATCGCTATGACATCAAAGCGTTGGGAATAAATAGTGAATATTCGGATTACGGAGGAGCTATTGTGGGGAATGCTTTTGTCTTTACTTCAGCTCGTGCAACGGGTACAGCGAAAGGAAGTGCGATTCACAGCTGGACCAATGAGAGCTATACGAGCTTGTATAGCTCGCAAATAAGCAAAGATGGGTTTGGAGAACCTGTTCGTTTGCCCCTGGACAATACGAGTATTAATGAAGCGACAGCTGTGTTTACACAAGATAGTAAAACGATGTATTTTACGCGCAACAACGCCAAGAGCAATGGAAAGAGTAAGCAAAACAAAGCAAATACGTCCTTATTAAAAATATATAAAGCAATAAAGCAAGAGGATGGGCAGTGGGGACAGGTAGAAGAATTGCCAATTAATTCGGATGATTTTAATACCGCCCATCCTGCTTTAACTCCTGATGGGAAGTGGTTATATTTCGCCTCAGATCGCAAGGGGAGCTTAGGACAATCGGATTTGTATCGCGTGGCTTTGTATGAGAATGGCAGCTATGGTCCTGTTGAAAACCTCGGAAAAACGATTAACACCGAAGGGCGAGAGAGTTTTCCTTTTGTTTCTTCAGATAACCAGCTGTATTTTTCCTCAGATGGCCATCCTGGTTTGGGAGGATTAGATGTTTTTTCCACTCGTATTTACCCCGATGGAAGCTACGGTCCCGTAGTGAATAGGGGAGAACCGATCAACAGCCCTTTAGATGATTTTGGCTTTTACATCGATGTTAAGGAAAACAAAGGATTTGTCAGTTCAAATCGCCCAGGAGGAAAAGGTTCAGATGATATCTTTTTTTGGGTTGAAAAACCGTGTAAGCAAAATCTAGAAGGAACGGTGTATGACAAGCAAACCAAAGCACCCATTCCCTATGCAAGGGTTGTGATTTCGGATGGATTATATCTGAAAACCGATACCCTACACACCAATAGCAAAGGATATTATATCACACCTCTTCTCGATTGTGGCGTTAAATACCGCATCAAAGCAGAGGCAAATACCTACAACACCACGGAAGTAGTAGCCTTTAATCCCGATAATAAACCAGGAACGAAGACTGTGGATATCAATTTAGAGCAAACAGAAGTTCCAATTGAAGTCAATACAGATTTAGCCAAATTATTAAATCTATCGCCGATTTACTTTGATTTTGACAAGTCGGATATCCGCTATGATGCCTCGATTGAACTGATGAAGATCGTCGAAGTGATGCGAAAATACCCAACGATAAAAGTAGACGTTCGTTCTCATACGGATAGCAAAGGAAAAGATGCATACAATTTGAGCTTATCCGACCGCCGTGCCAAGTCCACGATACAATGGATTATTATGCAAGGTATTGACCCCCATCGCTTAACAGGACGAGGGTATGGAGAAACGCAACTGATCAATCGCTGTAGTAATGGTGTTCGTTGTAGTGATACTGAACACCAAGAAAATCGACGCAGTGAATTTATTGTAGTAGAAAAATAGTATAAAGAGAAAGCAATTTTTTTTAAATCATCGCGCTGTTGGATGTAAAATAGACAGATGAAGTTTAGAAAGCTCCTAGACTAGGAGCTTTCTTTTCCAAATGAAAGTAAAAGAAGCAATGATAAATAGTAGATGGAGTGCGAATTATCACAGCATATTAAATGCCATGGCACAAATTTTGGTCGTCTATTGTTAAGAAATAGGTGAGTTTGACTTACTCCTATTATTTTGAAGTGGTTCTGAAAATCTTTCTTTCTTTTTCTTGTTGTGACGTGTATATTTTATATGAAATTATCTAGCGAATGTGTTGAAGATGGAGCATAAAATTGGTTGTGAATCTTTGCGAGATAATGAAGTATAAGGTAATGATGTTTATAAACTTAGATAGATAAGTTAAGAAGCAAAGTTTATTTGTCCTTAATTCTGATTATTATGCCCTTACAAAATTTATTTCTTATTCTATTATTACCCATTGTTTTTTATGAAATACTAACCGCTTGTTTTAAGCAAGTATCCCATACAAAGCGAATAGCTTATAAAACAATGACTTGGTTTAGTTTTTTTGTTCTTTTCCAACTGGTTTTAGTCATCTATGAAGATTTATTAGTGGGTCATGTTGTTCACTTTCCAATCTGGGCCTTGATGTTTTTATTTTATGGTCCATACCTCAATTTGATTGTATCAACATGGTACTTCAACGAGCAACAAATGAAATACAGCAAATACGCTGGTGATTTTTACACTATGATGTGTGTATTCATTTGTGGACTATTCATCATTTTTATGAAGGCTGATTTGCCCTATGTATTTGAAGGAATGGGCGGAGTATTAGTGCTGTCCTTTGTGTATTACGGGATTACTGTAGGAAAGAAAGTAACAGCAAGAAGTAGTGAGAAAGAAGTAAGGCATAAAAAAAGCAGGAAAGTGGAAAGGTGGATTCACCTAAGCGTAAGTCTTGTATTAGTCTTGCTCTTTTTTAGTATTTCTCAAGATGTAAAATCTTCTGGCTTGCTATTTCTCTTGTTGTTTTATGTGTCGCTCGCTTTTTTGCGAAAAAATATGGAAGAAAAAAATAGCATCAACATCCTTGAAGGAGAAGATCAAGAAGATCAAGATCAGGAAGATTGGGAAAGAGAGGACGTTTACGCCATGGAACAGAGCGAATTGAATCAACCCAAGTATGGACAAACGAAATTAAACGAAATTGTTTTACAACGTTGTAATATTAAAGTTCAAGACATCATTATCGAAAATAAAGCCTTTTTAGATGCCAATTTTAAAATGACGGATCTCGCTACCCAAACTAAAATATCACGCTATTATTTAGCGCAGTATTTTAACGTTGTTCACCGAATGAATTTTAGAGAATACATTAATAAATTGAGAATTGACCATGTCGTTCAATACATTAATAATTCCAATAAAAAGGATAAGCTAAGTGTAAATGACTTATTCGTTGAGAGTGCATTTAACTCAAAAACTTCCTTTTTTAAAAGTTTTAAACACGTACTGGGATGTACCCCTTTTGAATACCTAAAAAAATGCCAAGATTAAGTAAAAAGAAAGAGACCGAAAACGAATAGTAAAAGACAAACAGTAATACGAATTAAGAATAAAAAAAGTTGATCTACTTTTTTATGTAGTCCAATTGATTTGTATAGAGTAAGAATTATTTTTAAAATCATCGTATTACTGTCTTGTTTTTTAGATGCGAATTGAGCCAAAGTAGTAGTGTTTACCTGTTCATGACATTGATTGTTGTTTAAAATATGTGTAAACAGGTGAAAATAAATATAATACCCGCTCATAAGACTCTTTCTTACGTTATATCATGAGGCCATTTTGGAGGTCTAACAAGGGGAATAATATAGAAGAGGTTGTGAACAGTAAATCTGTTGTTTCCTAGAAGTATTGCCCATTCTTTTATGGGCAAACTTCTTTTTTTAGCAGCAGAAAGTACGAGATAATAAACACCAATCCTGTATATAGCAAAGGATTATTTAGTAGCAATAAAGTAAAAAAAAGAAGGACAAAACAAACAATACTGAATGATCTTATAGGACTAGAACATATAAAGAGAAAATAATAACTAAATAAAGAAAGAAATGAGAGATAAAAATTGATCCAATCTATGAACAAAATTACACAAGCTCGATACTAATACTAATTTAAATAATACAGCTATCTAATTTACTAGAATTGAATCCTTTCCTTTTTAGTGGATTGCTTAAAAAAAAGAATACTATGAGAAAAATAGCTAGGCGAGAAAATGTGATTCAAACTTCTTCTTCCGAAGTTTTAACCAGATTAAAAGTGTTATTAGGGGTAAGAACAGCCAAAGAATTAGCTGAAATTTTTGATTTGAAACCCAATACTATTTCGTCTTGGAAAAAGAGAAATACAATGTCCTATGCAAAGGTTATTGAGGTCTGTCATCATTTTAATATTGACTTAAATGAATTGTTTTTTAGCGATTATCAAAATGTGTCCATTGATAAAAGTTATCGAAATATTCCAATTATTTATATTGAAGATTATTTGGAGTACTATTTGAGTATGTACGCAAAACCCAAAAAATTAAAACAAATCTATGTGCCTAAACAAGTGAGTTTTGATATTGTTATACAGCTGTATACAACAGTACTGGATCAAGTAAGTGCCAAATTAGTATACGCATTTTGTAAAAAAGTGCAATTTACAGAGATCAATACGAATGAAAACTATGTGTTTCTACTAAAGAATAAAGGTTTTCAAAAATACAATGTGATCGAAGTAGATAAAAAAAACAATAGAGTTAATTTACACAAGGAAACCGAAGAATTAAGTTGGGTTAATGCCAAAGAAGTTGTAGAGGTCTACCATTGTATCAACTTCTTATTTTGCTAACTATAGATAAATTTTCCCCCGAAATTAAAAGAATTTAAAATATAACGTGTTTGCGTATTCATCCCCTTACAGCAAAAAAATAGTACAATCTACAGCATACTAATTTTTAAAAAAAGAAGAGAACACTCTTCTTTTTTTTATTCCTTTCAGTTAGATAAAAAAAATGAATACAGAGAAGGGGGGGCAGACCATGTAAAAACAAAAGCTTTTTTACTGTGGTGAAAATACCCATTAAAACAAGTAAATAAAGCGTCGAATATGTTTTGATTGGCGTAAGGGCTAAAAGGTATACCACTTTTATACCATCGATGTTTCGTTTTTTCTATTAAAAAAACGGACAAGAAACACAAATGCCTACTTTTTTTGGGCAATCCTCTTTGCTTTTCTAAATTTTAGAAGGATAGAACCTACTGCTTCAGTCTCAAAAAAGACAATTAATTCATTTTTTTAGAAATGAATGGCTGTAAAAATGAAATTATTTAAAAAAACACCCGTGGTATTTTATGAAAATGTTTTTTTGTAAATCTGTGTATTTTAAGTGCTTGTTGGTTTTTTATTAAAAATTTTACGATATGTAAAAACACATGTACAGTTTTACACTCATATTTTTACACTTTTACAATCTTATTTTAGACGGGGGTAATTTCTTTGCCTCTAGAGAAAAGTAGAAACATCCACAACTTAGTTGAGGTGATTTTAGGTTGATTATCACGCTTCATGCTACAAACTGATTTCACTTAACGGATGAAGCGGAATAAATTTTTGTTACAGAAAAATAGAAGTGACTTCCCTTATATAAAATCACATGCATTAGGTATAAAAAAAAGGAATAAAAGTTTACTCGATCAAAAAATTACCAGGGTGATACAGTTGAAAAAACAGGAAGTTATTATAAATAAATGTACAACTAAATAATGAAAAATAAAGTGCTACAAGAAAATCAAAACATTAGTTCTTCAATAGAAGTGTTAACTAAATTAAAAGTTTTATTAGGCGTCAAATCAAGCAAACAATTGGCGCATATTTTTGAATTAAAACCCAATACTATTTCATCTTGGAAGAAGAGAAATACACTTTGTTATGCTAAGATCATTGATGTATGTAAACAGCATCAAATCGATTTGAATGAATTATTCTACTCTAACTATCCGAATAAAGCAATTGAAAAATACTATATCAATGTTCCGATTATCTACATCGATGATTATTTGGAATACTATTTGAGCATCAAAACAAAACAGCAAAAACTCAAACAAATTTACCTGCCAAAAAGTTCAAATTTTGACATCATCATCCAGTTATATACGCTCGTAAAAGAAAAAGAACAGCCTCAATTAATTTATGCGTTTTGCAAAAAAATAGACCATTCGCTACTTGTTGAACAAGAAAAATATGTTTTTTTCGTACAAAATAAAGGATTTCAATACTTTAAATTGATTGAAATTAGCAAAGATAAAAGTAAGTTTAAAGTAAGAAAAGACGAGCAAGAATGTATAGAGGTACTCGCGCAAGACGTCATTGAAATCTTTAAATGGAAGGATTCCTTGCTTTGCTAATAAAAGGGCAAGGCTAAATAGAGTTGGGAAAACTTCACCTAGTTGAAAAACTAAAAGCTAAAAAGAAGGTAAACAAGAAAGCAAGAAACATAAAAATAGACAGTAATGGAGCTACTGAAATATATTTTGATTTCCATTCCGATGATTTCTTCTATGACGTGTGGAAGTATTTTACTAGTCGTTTTTTACAAAAACCTATCCGTAACAGAAACGCCAATTTTACAAACGCTAGGCGGGTATTATGGCGTGTTTATTGTGCTGTGGTTTATCGATAATCTCACGCAAAATCAACTCATTATTAGAATCAGCTTACTGCCTATTATGTTTCTTCTTGTTACCTTATCTCAAGTTTTTTTTTATCACTTCGTGTGCTTCTTTACACCAATGAAAAAGAAATTTAACTATTTTCATTATGTGCAAGCCGTTTTTTTGGGAATTATGGCCTATGTTTTTTTGTATGTCCTATCCAAAACAGAAGGATTTCAAACATTAGACCATCAGTTTCTCTTATCAAAGTGTTTAAGCATTTGTATGGGAGTCTGTATTACCTATTATACTTTTTTATTTTGGATCCGAGTATATAAGTATCATCAGGAAAAATCAAAGTTTGGGAAGGAACAACTCAACTGGATTCACCTATTGCTCTTGGGAAAAACCATTTTTTCTATTCTTATCTTATTGAATAATAGAAGTTTACTAGTGTACGCTATGCTCGTCTTCGTGTTTTCTTTTAAGCATATTGTTGTGACGTTCAATATATTACAAGAAAAAAAGCAAATAAAAATTCCACAACAGTATAAAACCAATATTATGTTGTCTTCCGGACAAATTATTAGCGTAGATCAAATGGGGGCGCAAGACAAGGATGTATTGGAATCTACGTTTGTTCATCCCAATGAAAGTGCAAGTAATCTATTAACACAACAAGAAATTGTAACGTATTTTACACAGAGCAAGCCCTATACAGACAAAAATTTTAGACTAGAAACATTGGTGAATCATTTTGGTGTAAATCGAACCTATATGTCAAAATTTATTAACGTTACCTATCATTGTAATGTCAGTCAATTTATCAATTATTGGAGATTAAAAGAAGTGGAGTACTTACAAAAAACAGACCTAGATAGTAGCCTCGAATACTTAGTCGTTAAAGCAGGCTTCTCTGATTATAGACATTATGTGAGAGCAATAAAGAATGCAGAAAAAAGACAGCGATTTTAAAGAGATTACAACAAATGGATTATGACTTTTTTTTTATAGGGATCTCTTTTTCGGCTTCTGTTTTTTCTACTTTTTTATGCCTTGTTTTACTCGGATTGAAGTTAGCAAAAAATACCTCCGACTTGGTAGTGAAACAAGTGATTATTATTTTGATTTCCTTTTATGCTATAAGTATCTTTTTCTATAGTACAACCTTTTTTGAAGCCTTTAGTCTGGTGCATTTATCGTGTATAAATGGACTGAATTTTCAAACGGCTCTATTGATGTCCTTGCTATTTTATCACTTCATCTTTGTATTGACAAGGTTGAAGAAAGCTGAGAAATTTAATTATTTCAACTATGTTGCCTGTTTTGTTATTGGGCTTTTGGTTTATTTCTTTCCATCCAATGAAGGCAGAGAAGATCTGGAGCTCTTATTCTCTGAAAATGGATTTCTCGCCTTTCTGATTACCAAGAAAGAGATTCTAATAGCAAGCATGTACAATGTCATGTATCTTATTTTATCGCTGTATCGCTTGATGCAATACCGCAAAATTATTAGCAATTACTCTTCTGATGAAGAACAAGACGCTTTGTTGTGGTTATATCCCATTTTTGTGCTTGGTTTTTTGTTGTTGCCAGGATCTATCGTTTTCTACGTGATCCCTGTAGTGAAGAATAATCTATTCTTAGGTCAACTCATGCCCAACGGTTTGTTTATGTTTTTTGTCATTAGTCTTTGCTACAATGTTTTTTGTGAAAACTTCGCCCTAGGCACAGAAGATATACTTGAAGAAACCATAACCGCAAATAAATTGAAAAAAACAAAAGAAAAAGAATTGTTCATTGACAAAGATATCTTTGAACAATATATCGCCGATAAAAAACCGTATTTGAACCCCCAGCTGAAAATTACAGATTTGCTCTATGACCTTATGACCAATAGAAGCTATTTGTCCCAGTTTATCAATACAACCTATAAAATGAATTTTTCACAGTATATTAATCATTGTAGGTATCTCGAATACCGCAATATACAAGCTACTTTAGATTCTAAGAAGAAAACACAGGAAGACATTATTTTAGCCTGTGGTTTTAGAAGCTATGAGAGCTTCAAACGCACACAAGATTCCTTTATGGAAAAAGAGGTGATCAATCAACGCTAGGACTAATTTCCACTCGTTCTCCTTTCTGTACCTAACAAAGAAAATGATTCGATAGACAAGATAGGGCTTAGGAAATAGAATTTTCCTATGCAGAAATAAGTTATTTCTTTACAAAAGTGCTTTGAAAAGCACGGAAAAAGGGTATTTTTGTTTTCACAATTATTAAAAAAAGTATTATGTCAACGATAGAAAGAACAAAGTGTTTGATTATTGGATCAGGACCTGCAGGGTATACAGCAGCGATTTACGCCGCTAGAGCTAATATGGCACCTATTTTATACCAAGGATTACAACCGGGTGGACAGTTAACAACAACGAACGATGTAGAAAACTTCCCTGGATATCCTGACGGTGTTACAGGCCCTGAAATGATGTTGCAACTTGAAGCTCAAGCGAAACGTTTTGGAACCGACGTAAGAGATGGATGGGTAACAAAAGTTGACCTAAGTGGAGCGATTAAAAAAGTATGGGTAAATGAAACGACAGAAGTCCACGCAGATACAGTAATTATCTCGACAGGAGCAACGGCAAAATACCTAGGATTACCTTCAGAACAGCATTATCTAAGTTTAGGTGGCGGTGTTTCTGCCTGTGCAGTATGTGATGGATTCTTTTACAGAAACCAAGAAGTAGTAATTGTAGGTGCTGGAGATTCCGCTTGTGAAGAAGCACATTATCTTTCTAAACTTTGTAAAAAAGTTACCATGTTAGTGCGTAGCGATAAATTTAGATCTTCTAGAATTATGGAAGATCGTGTACGCAATACCGAAAATATTGAAATCCTAATGAACACTAGTACAGTAGAAGTATTAGGTGATGGAAATGTAGTGACGGGAATTAAAGTGAAAAACAACGAAACAGGAGTGGAGACTGATATCCCTGCAACTGGATTTTTCGTAGCAATTGGACATAAACCCAATACAGATATCTTCCAAGGACAATTAACAATGGATGAAACAGGCTATCTAATCACTACAGGAAAAACAAGTAAAACCAATATTGAAGGGGTTTTTGCTTGCGGAGATGTGCAAGATAAAGATTACAGACAAGCGATTACAGCTGCTGGATCAGGTTGTATCGCAGCATTAGATGCTGAGCGTTACTTAGCCTCAAAAGAATAAATGAAGAGGTAATAGCCCATAAAAATAACGTCTTAGCTGACTTACTATTGGAGGGTTATCCATATATAATAAATTAGGGATGAGACAGTTGTGTTTTATCCCTTTTTTATAGGTTATTTTTTATGTCTTTATTTGAATTTAGTGGAGCGCATGATAAGATATTTTTATCTTTGTACTTTAAAACCTCGACATGCTTTTATTAAAAAATATATCGTTTAGTTATACCGCCAATTATACCGTTATAGACGCCATTGATTTAGTTATTGAAAAAGGGAAACACGTAGCTTTACTAGGTGAAAGTGGATGTGGAAAGAGCACCCTCCTTAAATTAATCTACGGATTACACGATCTAGATCAGGGAGAAATTTTTTGGAAAGACAATCAAGTTCTCGGTCCAGCATATAATTTGGTTCCTGGAATGGACAATATGCGCTATCTCGCTCAAGACTTCGATCTTATGCCACATACGACAGTGGCAGAAAATATTGGAAAATATCTATCGAATTTTAATCTCGAAAAAAAGAAAGCTAAAATTGCAGAATTACTGGACCTCATTGAAATGACAGCATTCGCAGATGTTAAGGTTAAGCTGTTGAGTGGCGGACAACAGCAACGCGTAGCTATCGCTAGAGTCCTTGCAGTTGCTCCAGAGGTGCTGCTGCTGGATGAACCGTTTAGCCATATTGATTATGCGCGTCGAAGCGTTTTGAGACGTAAAATATTTTCCTATTTAAAAGAACACAATATTACGTGTATCGTCGCAACCCACGATAGTATGGATGTATTGAGTTTCGCAGATGAAACCATCGTCCTCAAAGAAGGTCGTGTCGTTGATTATGGAGATACACAAGACCTATACGAATACCCTTCTGATAAATACGTCGCTACGTTATTTGGAGAAGTAAATGAACTGTATATTTCCGATTTTACACCCGATACAAAAGAAGATGAAGTTTTACTCATCTATCCACATCAATTGATGATCTCCAAACAAAAAGGAGTATTGGAAGTTGAAATTCAACAAGCGTATTTCTGTGGAGACGGATACCTCGTTCACGCGCGTTTTAAAAATAATAGAGAATTGTATTTCAATCACCCTGTCGATGTACAAGTGGGGACACAAGTGAAATTAGCACTAAAGAAATACCACTAGTTTATTGGAAACGAGAGAGGGGAAATGAGAAAATCGTAATAACAAGAGGACATTGACCAAGCTGAATGAAAATAAAATAAAAGAGCGAAAGATTTTATCTTTCGCTTTTTTATTTTACCATTTCTATTCTCTCATCTCCCAAAAAGTTATTTCTGAATTAAATCTAATATTTTTATGCCCAAAACTACGCCATGCGTTGTTTTTCGATCTGAAAAAGAAGTGAAATAATCGATTCTAAAAGGCCTAAACTTACCAAAACCAAAGTTGTTTAAACCAATACCAAATTCCTTATAAGTGGGTTGGTCAGGGGTGTGCAGGAGGTGAAAACCTACAATAAAAGAGTACCTTGTTTTGTTCAAAAGGGGGATTTTATTGATTAAAAAGCCGCGAAAATCGTGTTCCATGTGAAATTCTACATAGGATTTATTCGTGCTATATTCGTAGTAAGGCAGTAAGTTAAACTGTTTATTGTATATAGAAGAAGAACCGATAAAGGTTTGATTTCCATTAAAGTGCTTGAAGTCGGTAAATGGAATTTTATTCTGTTCAAAGAATTGTCCGATCGAAATTCCGGTGTACAACTCCCCAATAGTTCCTATGTTGTTTTGATATTTCGTTGCAATAGACCCAAAAGTATAGCTAAAGTGTCGATTTGTCGTATTCAACGCTTTCGCTAGATGTACCTCTAATACAGGATATTTGGACTGTTGGATGTACTGTTTTTTATTGGGATAACTGATTGTCTTTTGGTCAAATACCACTTGTACATTCATTTGAAGCTTGACAACCTCGTTATTTTGGAACGATGGAGATTCAAAATCTGTCGGGTCTAGTGGATTGTTGGACGTAAAATCCAAGGTAGGTACAAACGGAGGATTTTGAATGTTGTTGTATAAATTCTTTCGATACGCATATTCTAATCGCGCTTCAAACTTAAAGTTAGTAAAAGCGTATTGGCTGTAATTTAGCGCAAGAAACTTTTTCTGAAAGTACTTAGCATAGTTCTTCCCAAACCAAGCAGAGGCAAATGAGTTGATGGGCTTTTTAATCGGATCATCTTGATTGAATTGCTCAATTGCTTCGCCTGCCTCTACGCGGAGCGTACTGTAGTTTTGTTGATTAAATACATGGGAAGCATAACCAGAAAATCGAAACTTATTTTCGCTAAATCCATAGCTAACATTCACACCATACGAAGTTGCCGCATTATCAGCGCGCAATTTCGTATAATCTAAACCAGAGGTAATATTAAACCCCTGTACAGCATTGAAAGCAAAAGTAGACAGTAAACCGTGATAACTATAGGTGGTGTTTTTAAACGAGTTGACGTATTTATAGCCCTTAATTAGTTTGAATACAGTAAAGTTATTCGTTCTTTTATCAATAGAATCTAGGATGGTTTTGGTGTCATCTGTTAAGAATATTGACTTTTGATCGAAGTATTTTTTTTCACTCTCCAGTAAAGTAAAAGGACGAATAGCTGCTAACTTCTCTTCTTCATTGAGGTTGTAATCTGTGGTAAACGTTAAATATTCATTGGTTTTGTTCTCCATCAATTGCGCTGGTTTTTCCGTATAGTGTGAAAAACTGCTTTCAAACTTGCCAATGAAATCAAAAACGATGAATTTTCCATCAAAAACAAGGGTTTGTGAAGCCTTTACATGTGCATCAAGCGAAGGGGAATGCGTATAGGTCTGCTTGATTTGCAAATTATTGACATTCTTTACATTGACGTTATTACCCTTCATCTTCGCGTAAAAAGATAGTACCTGCCAGTTTTTACTGGTAAATTCAATATATCCTTCCATAATGGGTTCGCGGTCGCGTTTGGGCGTAAAGTAAATGCGATATACTGTTTCATCCCCCATTTTGTCCTCCGAGATAATATCAAAAAAATAGTACGTATTAGCAAAAGGCAGTAGGGGAGAAATTACATTGATTCGTTTAGATACCTCAGCACTAAAAATATTGAAGTCATTGTCCGTTCCTGTCAAAAACAAAAGGTCTTTCGAATTTCCTCTTTCCTGTAAGGCATGAACTGTCTCTTTACTCAGAAGTTTATTGCGATAATCTAAGTCTGAAGACATTTCACTGAGGTAGATGAAGTTACCTGCCTCTTCGCTGTCAATATCTAAGGCAGGATCTAAGTCCTTTCGCTTTTGCCCTAAATAAGAAGCGCGTTGGGTGTTTAATTGCAGATCCCCTTTGGCGTAATACGAAGCTTGGTAGTTATTGGTACGCTGTTTAAAATGAGCATAAACCAAAGAAAGTAAATATGGCGCGTAATGATCCTGTTGTTCTGTATAGAGAATATTGCGTCTATCCAAAGGAATTAAGGGAATAATCCATCCATCTGTTTGATTCTTGTATTTTATTTTTTGGTTTTCATAGCCTTCTTTTTGGATGTAAAGCGTTTCTTTTGAATCCCAATTGATAGTAAAAAAACCAGCATCATCAGTTTGTGTATGGTGAACTGTGCCAGGAATAAAAACCAAAACTTGACCAATTGGTGTGTGGTTTTCTGTGGTAATTCGTCCCGTAATGGTTTGTCCATACCCAAAACCTCCTGCTAGTAGAACGAAGAGGAGTGAAAGATATAAAGTGATTTTATTTACACGTATATTCATTAATCTTGAAAAGCACTAAGCGCTAATTCATAACTTTTTAGACCAAATCCCAATATAACACCACGACAAGCCGCTGCTAATTTAGATTCTTTGCGAAAAGACTCCCGTGCATGTGTATTGGAAATATGAACCTCAATCACTGGCGTTGTAATCGAAGCAATCGCGTCACCCAAGGCAATCGATGTATGCGTATACGCACCTGCATTAAAAACAATACCCGCATAGCTGAAACCAACCTCGTGTAATTTGTCAATGAGAATTCCTTCACTATTGGATTGAAAATAAACCAGTTCAAGCGTTGGGAATTTATCTTTTAATTGCTCAAAATAGACGTCAAAACTAGTATTACCATAAATAGATGGTTCGCGTTTACCTAGTAAATTTAGGTTTGGACCATTGAGAATTAATATTTTCATGTATCGAATTTTGTAGTACAGTAGAACAAATATATTTAATATTAAGGTTGTTTAGACAATTGGGGACTAATATTTGAGCGAATGAAGCAATTAGTTTCCATTCATTTTGAGGCTGTTAAGAATTTTAGAGATTTTGTATTACATTTTTTATAGGAATTAACTAAATCTTAACGATTACTGATAACGTAATAACTGATTGATTTACAATGTCATGTTAAAAAATTAAATATCTAAGGTTTCTTTAATGTTATATTTTTATTAAATAAACGTCATATTGCGAAGAGATACTGTAATTTCGTCCCAGTTAATAGTAAAAAAATTAATGGATATGAAAAAATTAGTACTATCGTTAGCAGCTGTTGCTGCATTTGGTTTAACAGCTAACGCACAAGAAAAAGAAAAACCAACATTTGGATTCCAAGAAGGTAACTTCATGATCGAAGGAAGCTTTACAATCTCTGATAAAGTGAATAAAGATTCAGATTCAGGAAACAAAAACAAAACAACTACATACAAGTTCAATCCAAAAGTAGGATACTTTTTATCAGATAAAGTAGCTATTGGAGCTGCTTTAGGATTTGGTAAAAACCAAGAAGATTTCTTTGATGGTGCTACGGCAACAAACCTTTACGCTGGAGTTTATGCACGTTACTACTTCTTAGAATTAGGTAACCGTTTCAAAACGTTTGCTGAGGTAGGTGTTGGATACGACCAAAAAGAAGTATCTGCAACTAAAAACAAATTGACAGGTATTCAAGCTGGAATTGATTTAGGATTCAACTACTTCTTAACAGATCAATTAGCAGTTGCTTTCACTTTAGGAAATGTATTCTCTTACGGAAACCACAACCACAAACTTGATGGTAAAAAACAAGGAACAATTTCTGAAACAGATGCTAACTTGAATGTTTTCAATAACTTCTTTGATAACGCTACATTCGGATTAGTATACAAATTCTAATCGAAAATCAGTACCTAATAACGTATAAGAAAGAGCTTCAGTTTTGAAGCTCTTTTTTTTATCTTTGAATCAAACGAATAAAGAGAGAAATGATACCTAAAATTTGGCAAAACACCATTCAAGCGTATATTCACTACTTGAAATTAGAACGCGGTTTGGCTGAAAATTCCATCGATAGCTATGAATTGGATTTGATGAAGTTTGTCCATTTTTTGGCTCATAATGAGATTGAGGCGACCCCTCAAACGGTTACGGCAGAACTGATCAATGAGTTTGTCTACCAACTTTCGACCGTATTAGCGCCTACCTCACAAGCGCGTATTATATCTGGACTAAAAAGTTTTTTTACTTTTTTGATTATCGATGGAAAGATTGAAAAATCACCAACAGATTTATTAGAAATCCCCAAATTAGGACGAAAATTACCCGAAGTATTAGCTGTCGAAGAGATTGATGCCTTAATTGAAACTTTAGATCTTTCGACCAATGAAGGATATCGAAACAAAGTAATGCTTGAGCTCCTGTATAGTTGCGGATTACGCGTTAGCGAATTGGTTAATCTTCGCCTAAGTGATTTGTTTTTTGAAGAGGGATTTATACGGGTGATTGGAAAGGGAAGTAAGCACCGTTTTGTGCCTATTGATCCAGAAACAATGCAGTGGATTACCTTATATAGAAACAGCATACGCAATCATATGCAGGTCAAAAAGGAAGATATCGATATTGTATTTTTAAATCGTAGAGGCGCTCGTTTAACACGAGCCATGATCTTTACCATTGTCAAACAAGCAGCCAAAGACGCTAATATTCAAAAAAACATTAGTCCGCACAGTTTTCGCCATTCCTTTGCGACCTATTTACTCGAAAATGGAGCCGATATTCGCATGATTCAGTTGATGTTGGGCCATGAGTCTATCTTAACAACCGAAATTTATACGCATATCAGTCGAGAGAAGTTGAAAAATGTCATGGATACCTATCATCCTAGAAGTAGAGGAGAATAAGGAGTTGATGAGTAGATATAAAAAAAAGCGAAAGATTCTTCTTTCGCTTTTTTTAGGAGTTGAACTATTTTATTTTGCTATGTTAATAGCTCTTGTTTCTCTAATAACTGTAATTTTAACTTGACCTGGATACGTCATTTCAGTTTGAATTTTTTGTGAGATATCAAAAGAAAGCGTTGCTGCCATTTCATCGGATACTTTTTCACTTTCAACGATTACGCGTAATTCTCTACCAGCCTGAATTGCATAGGAGTTTTTAACCCCTCCAAATTCATTCGCAATTCCTTCAAGGTCTTTTAGACGTTGGATATAAGAATCCAATACTTGTCTTCTTGCTCCTGGTCTTGCTCCTGAAATAGCATCACATACTTGAATAATAGGTGCAATTAAAGTTGTCATCTCGATTTCATCGTGGTGGGCTCCAATGGCATTGCAAACTTCTGGTTTTTCTCCAAATTTCTCTGCCCATTGCATTCCTAAGATCGCGTGTGGTAATTCACTTTCTGTTTCAGGTACTTTACCAATATCGTGTAACAATCCAGCACGTTTTGCTAATTTTACGTTTAGTCCTAATTCAGCGGCCATTAAACCACATAATTTAGCCACTTCACGGGAGTGTTGTAATAAGTTTTGACCATAAGATGATCTGTATTTCATACGTCCAACGATTTTGATTAATTCAGGGTGCAAGCCGTGAATTCCCAAATCGATAACGGTTCTTTTTCCAATTTCGATGATCTCTTCCTCGATTTGTTTGGTTGTTTTTGCCACAACTTCTTCAATACGAGCAGGGTGAATACGTCCATCCGTAACTAAACGGTGTAGTGATAGACGAGCAATTTCACGTCTTACAGGATCAAAACACGATAGAATGATAGCTTCTGGTGTATCATCTACGATAATTTCAACCCCTGTAGCAGCTTCAATCGCTCTAATATTGCGTCCTTCACGACCAATAATTCTACCTTTTACATCATCTGATTCAATGTTGAATACTGACACACAGTTTTCTACTGCTTCTTCAGTTCCTACACGTTGAATTGTATTGATGATGATCTTTTTCGCTTCTTGTTGAGCCGTTAGCTTTGCTTCTTCAATCGTATCTTGAATATACGACATCGCATCCGCTTTCGCCTCTGTTTTTAAACTTTCAATGATTTGGTTCTTTGCCTCTTCAGCAGTTAAACCTGATATAATCTCTAATTGCTCAACCTGCGTACGGTGCAAGCGATCAACTTCTTCTTGTTTCTTTTCAACGTGCTCTAATTTAGCATCGTAATCTTTGATGATTTTTTCACTTTCTTCCGCTGCTTTTTTCGCTTTTGAAAGCTCATTTGAAATTTGAGATTCTTTATCTCTTGTTCGCTTTTCAGCCTCCGCCATCTTCTTATCACGCGATAAAATCACTTGCTCATGCTCCGCTTTTAGCTCAATAAATTTCTCCTTTGCTTGAAGAATCTTTTCTTTTTTGATTGATTCTCCTTCCGTTTTTGCGTCGCGTATAAGGGTTTTAGCTTCATTATTAGCATTTTGTAATATAGAAGAAGCATGGTTTTTCTCCAGGTATTTTGCAATGGCAAAACCAATGCTTGCTCCCACTAAAACTCCTACAACAATAAATAGTATATCCATATGTGTTTTATAATTATATAAAAAAAGCCCACATCAGTAGAGTTGCATAAACTCTGATTTAAACAAGTTTTGGGTTAGCTTGCTGTTCAAGGATCTGCATAAATGCAGCGTGCTTTAGTAGCAATGATTCACCCATTTTAATTTGTTAGTGTTGAGTTTATCAAAACGGTTTACTAATGTGAGCAGTATTTTTCTTAGTTTTTCCTTTAAATAAGAACGTGTTTTTATTTAGAAAGAATACGATCCAAAGCCTCGTCTAATCGAACCAAGCGATCAACGGCTTTATTGTAATTCTCCGACTTGTCAATTGTCTTTTGTTCCGTCTGTGATGCTAATTGTAACGCACACATCGCCAAAACATCTTGCTTATCTCGTACCGCATAGCTCTCTTCAAACTGATTGATCATGATGTCAATTTTCTTTGACGCTGAGCGCAAAGCCTCCTCCTGAGCATAAGTCACCGTTAATGGGTATACTCGATCAGCTATCGATATCTTGATTTTTAGTTGTTCATTCTGACTCATTGCTAGCTTTATTTACTGAGTTGAGCGATACAAGTGTCAATCTCTCTTATCAATGAATTTATCTTGAGTTTCGTATCTTTTCTTCCTTCGTCACTGCCCAATAGTGAATTGGCTAACTGCAGAGATTCATATTTCTTGTAAATGTCGTCTAATTGCGTCTCATTTTGTAGAATTTCTTGCTGTGCCTCGACCAAATGTTGTTTGAGGGTATTATTCTCCGCTTCCAACTGATCTAACCTTTGTACAAGTTTTGCAAACTTTACTTCCAAAGCATTAATTATGTCCGTTAGTTCACTCATGTTGCAAAATAAATATTCACTATTCTTTTACAAAGTTACAATTTGTATTTAGATTTTAAAATATTTTCTGCTAAAAGTTCGCGTGAACTGCTAGGAAATTGATTAATAACTAGGTGATGAAAATATTCTCTGCCTTTTTGTAGAATTATTTACCAATTCAACCTCTCTTTTTTTTGTCGTTTGTATAAAAAGTAGAGGAAAGTATCGAAGATAGTATTTAGGGAAGTAAAGGAGGAAAAAATAGGTATTTTCCTTGCAAAAGAGAAAAAACTTCACGGAAAAGGATTTGTGAAAAAGGGTTCGCCATTTTTAGATTATTCTTTATTTTAGCAATAAATTATAAAAAATGAAAAAGAGTTTTACTGGAATTTTTGTTTTCTCTGCCCTCGTTGCTTTTGGACAAGCTCCAGCTTTAGAATTTGCCAATCCTTTGAATATACCGATTAATGCCTCGGGGAATTTCGGAGAGCTCAGAGGAACCCATTTTCACGCGGGATTAGATATCAAAACCCAACAGCGCATTGGATTACCTGTTTATGCCCCTGCGGACGGCTATGTATCGCGTATTAAAGTGTCTACTTGGGGATATGGAAAGGCGTTGTATATCGATCACCCCAATGGGATGACAACGGTTTATGGGCATTTAAGTGCCTATGAAGGGGCAATTGCTCAGCGCGTCTTCGATACGCATTATAAACAACGCGTTTTCGAAATTGAAATATTCCCTAAGCGAAATGAAATTCCAGTAAAAAAAGGAGATATTATTGCCTATACTGGAAATACGGGTGGTTCGGGTGGCCCCCATTTACACTATGAATTCCGAGATACTAAATCGCAAGCCATCGTCAATCCATTGAGTTGGGGAATGAAAGATATGCTCACCGATACGGAAGCACCTACCGTTACTGCACTCTATGCTTATCCTATTTCTCAAGAGGCTGTGATTAATAAAACGATTGCCCCTGTCGCTTTACCTTATAAGATGATCAATGGGATTCTCACCGCTGATCCAATTACAGCAAGCGGACAAATTAGTTTTGGAATTGATATGTACGATACGGCAAACAATAACAGCAACCGAAACGGCGTTTATAAGGTGGAAACATTTGTCAATGGGAAACCGAGCTTTAGCTATCAGTTTGATACCTTTGCTTTCAGCGAATCGGGCTTTGTTAATGCAGTAGTCGATTATGGTCGTTCCAAGAGAACAAAGGAAAAAGTACAAAAAATGTTTCTCGAAAAACCATTTCCATTGTCTGTATTAAAAGTAGATGCTAGTACAAAGGGAATACTCGATGTAAAACCAGGTATGAGCTATACCTATAAAATAGTAGCTTCTGATTATCACGGCAATCAAACCACAATTGAAATTCCAGTTACTTACGCGGATGATTTTGTGGCTCGTGTCGAGTCTATGGATGTATCAGAAGGTGATAAGTACGACATCCTTTCAACCAAAGAGTTTATCATGGAAAAGGATTTTGCAACGCTAACGATTCCTGCGAATACGTTTTATCAAGATTTTAAATTTAATTTTAACGCCAAAGACAAGGTGGTCACCTTGCATAAAGACGTAGTTGCGGGCTTTAAAAACATGACGCTGACAGTGGATGTTAGCCATTTTGGATTGACAGATGCCGAATTGGAAAAAGGCTATTTGGCCCAACGCAATCCCAATGGAAGTAAATCCTATGTCAAAACACATAAAAAAGGAAAGTTGTGGACGATTTACACTAAAAAATTAGGCGAATATACGTATGGTATTGACCATACACCACCGAAGATTTATCAACCTAGTTTCAAAGAGGGGGATTGGTTGAGTAACGCAAAAGAAATTTCCTTCCTCGTTCAAGATACAGAATCCGGGGTGAATACCATAGAAGGAACAATTAACGGGAAGTGGATGCTCTTAGACTACGATTATAAGACAAAAAAAATAGTACATTTATTCAGCGATGGAGTAGTGAGTTCTGGGCGCAATGATGTTGTGATTAAAGTAACAGACAGTATGGGCAATGAAGCTAGCTTTTCTACGCATTTTTTTAGAAAGTAAACTATGATAAATCGATTGGGAATAACACTGGTTCTCTTTTTCTTAGGACTATGTACACAGGCACAGGACAAAGCTATCCTACAGGGAAAAATTGTACAAGAAAAGGGAGGGAAGGCGACCGAGATACTACTATTGCTCAAAAGCGGTGCGATTCACAAGCTCAAAGTCAATGCGAGGGGGGAGTTTTACGTAGAAGTTCCCGCTGAGGAAGAAATACGAGTAAAATTTATCAATAGTCCTTGTGAGATACAAGAAACTTTTGTTTTATCTCCCAATGAACTTCGAAAGATAACCATACAATGCGAGGGAGCGAAAGGACGAGTAATTACGCAAGCAGTAGCAGAGGAAATGCTAGATAATAATATCATGCAAACCGTGGAGATTTTAAATTATAACGGCAGTTTTGATCGGGATTTGTCCAGTGTTTCGCTAAGTGGAGTCCGTGAGGTAGTTTCGGGAAGTAATCGGTTAGAAACGGTATTGTCCACTTTACCAGGGGTGAATTCCAACAATGAATTGAGTAGTCAATTCGCCGTAAGAGGAGGAAGTTTTGATGAAAATTTAATCTATGTCAATGGTGTTGAAATGTATCGTCCATTCTTAATTCGCTCAGGGAAACAAGAAGGGTTGAGTTTTATCAATCCAGCCATGGTAGAACATGTTTCGTTTTCTGCAGGAGGATTTAAAGCGCGCTATGGAGATAAGTTATCCTCTGTATTGGAAGTAGAGTATCGTAAGCCAACGCGAAATAAAGCGCAGTTGCAAGCTAGTTTTTTGGGTGCTGGTGCAACAGTAGATGTAGTTTCTAAAGATCAAGCCTTGACGGCTATGATTGGAATGCGGTATCACAATAATCGCCTGTTGATGAACCGCAAAGAGGATGATGGCTATTACAAGCCCTCCTTTATGGATGCCCAAACCGCAGTAAACTACAAAGTAGATGATAATTGGGGATTTAGTTTTATCGGAAATATAACAGGCAACCATTACAAATATGAACCCAATCAGGCTACAGTCGCTTTTGGAGGCATGAGCAATACGTCTACGGTATCCATTTTGTACAACGGTAAAGAAGAGGATAAGTACAGCTCACTATTTGGTGCGTTAATTTCTACGTATAAAACGGATCAAGATAAAATAGAAGCTGTTTTTTCGGCTTACCATACCCAAGAAAAAGAATATTACGATATAGAAGCCTCCTATCTGGTGGTTGATCAGCAGCAGACCGATTCGGACCCACTGTTTGGTTCAGAGGTGCAAAATCCGTTGCCTATTCGAAAAGGAATAGCTTCTCAATATACACATGCCAGAAATAATTATGATGCCTTATCCTTAAGCGCTGAGGTAAAAGGGAAACACCTCATAGGAGAGGCCAATACCTCTTTGCATTGGGGCGTGAAATACGTCCGAGAGAATATAAAAGACCGCTTATCAGAGTGGGAGCTGATGGATTCGTTGGGGTATGTTTTACCCAATAAACACGAGTATGCAGCATTACATACCCAGCATACTGTGGACATCAACCGCATAATGGCTTATACAGAATGGAATAAAGCCGTGTACCGTCAAGATACGAAGATTACCTTGAATGCGGGAGCGAGGGTACAAGGATGGAAGATGTCGGAAGGAGGTAAAGCGAAAATAGCAGTAAGTCCAAGAATGCAAATCGCATTAGAACCACAAGGCTGGCAAAAAGACATGCTCTTTAGTTTGGCTTTTGGTCTGTATCAACAACCACCATCGTATCGAGAATATCGCGGGTTTGATGGGGAATTAAATCCCAACTTAGACGCACAAAAAGCATGGGTGGCCGTATTAGGTCATCAGTATGGATTTACTATGTGGAATAAAAATTTCCGCATGCAAACTGAAGTCTATTACAAAGATTTGCACGATGTAAATGTCTATACGTTAGACAATGTACGCTTGCGTTATGTGGCAAATAACGACGCTAAAGCTTACGTCTACGGTGCAGATGTTCGTTTATATGGAGAGTTTATTGGCGGTACTGAATCTTGGATTAGCGTAGGATTCATGAAAACAGAAGAAAATTACCAAGACAAAGGCTATATCGCGCGACCAACAGATCAACGATTAAAATTTGGCTTGCTGTTTCAAGATTATATGCCTTCAATACCCAATTTGAGGTTGTATCTCAATGCAGTCTATAATACAGGACTGCCAGGAGGTTCGCCTTCTTATGTTGATCCTTACTTATATAGAGGAAGATTACGCGATTATAAACGGGCCGATATTGGATTTAATTACGTATTCAAAGATGAAAAAGTAGGACAAAATACGCGTTGGCTTCAAGGTATTGAACAATTGCAACTAGGAGTAGAAATCTACAATGTATTCAACGTGGCAAACGCAATTACCAATACGTGGATTCGCGATTTGAATAGCAGTAAAGAGTTTGCTATTCCCAATTATATGACCAATCGAACGTTTAATATGAAAATAACGCTAACGTTTTAATTTTTTAGTCGTGCATTTGTAAAAAACGTATCTTTGAATCATCAATAGTGAAAAGAATGAAAACAAAATTAGGTTTAATCGTAAGTGCTTTTTCCGTTGTGTTGTTTTTTTCTTGTAAAGGGCAAGAGGAGAAACCCAAAGTAATTTATAAAGATGAAGCAAAAACTACGGAACAAGAAGTAGTAAAAGAAAAAACAGAAGATATCAGAATTGCTGATTTGCCTTTGGTTGTCGGTAATTCACCCTATTTAATTCACCCTGTTGGAGAGGTTAGGGTCTATTCTAGCCCTAGTAAATACGGTACAAGTAAGGTGAGTCAATTCTCCTATACGGTTTCCAATTTCGTCCCTTTTGAAATTACAGGGTATTTAGAAAATCTAATGTTTCAACATAAAGATTCTTTGGATATCAAACCACTGACCACAAAGACCATTCAGATTCAGTCTGTGGTGTACTTGAATACCATAGCCGAAAAACTAAAGCGAAATATTTTGGTTTATAATGTGTTTGATGCAGATACCAATCGCGATGGTAAGATTGATTCAAATGATATCAAAACGCTTTATATAAGTAAAGGCAGTGGAAGGGATTTTAAAAAATTAAGTCCTTATTTACAGGAATTATTAGATTGGACGGTCATTGATGTACAAAATAGATTGTATTTTAGAACAATTGAAGACATCAATAAGAATGGAGCTTTTGATAAAAATGACAACGTTAATTACTTTTATGTGGACTTAACAGATCCTACTTGGGAAGTTAAAAGTTATGATCCTTTAAAAGTGTTGAGTCAAGATGATACAAAAGAAGAAGTAGTGGAAGCAGCAGAAGCGTCTGAATAAAACTAGTGCTCGAAATAAAAAAAGCCCTAAATACATTTGTATTTAGGGCTTTTTTTATAATTGTCTATTCGCCCTTTTCATTCTTATTTTTTATTGATATACTCTCGTTTTGAGAATTATAAGTCTAGTAGGTTATTATGTTAGAAATAAAATCGCTTTTTGATACGATTTTAAATAAAAAGTTGATTTATGAATATTGCATTGAATTTAACGTATTACGTGTAGTAAAAAAATATTTTTTGTTTTTAATGCTGTGTTTTGAATGTTATTTATGATTTTTTGTAGTGATTGACCTGTGTTTTTTTTGGTAAATCAGATAAAAGAGTAAAAAAAATGTGACCTTTTACAGGGTTGGTGGTCTTAGATATATACAGAATGAGATTATTGTATGCATTTATAGTTCATAAGTAAGTTAAAGCTTCTACTGCGTAAAAAAACAAAGTCGAAGAGGAGAATGCAGGAGGGAATAAATCAATTAATTCAGTAAAAGGTTGTGTTTATTGTATTAAATGGATATAAATTAATAGAGTAATAAATGTTATTACGTGAAAATGCTTGCTGACTTTGGGTATTTTTACTTGAGAAATTAAGTATAATAAAAAGTTAAATGCGATTAGATGTATAATGTGTAAATCTCATTTTGTAGTGTTAAATAATATGTTAATCTAAAAAATAAATAATAATTTTGTCACGCTTTAAACGAAAGTAAAAAAAGTAGTAATAGGCGAACATCTATTATCTTAAGTCCCCACTTAATAGAGAATCGTGCTATATAGCTATGCAGTATAGTCACGACGCAATATGTGAGGGTAGAGGTATTATATTAATACATCATCACCACTAACATTATGAAACTAATTAAAACATTTGATGGTTTTTTAAGAGGCCATTTTAACTTCGAGAGCATCGTTAAAAGCGTTTTAGCTATCTCTCTGATTCAGCTTATAGTAATTGGCTTAGGCGTGAATCTCAATTTTAGTCATTTGGCTATTCCATTATTGTATTTCTTTACAAGAAAAACAGCAAATAAAGCCGAGCCTTCTGTCGGAGAATTTTTCTTCCATTACAGTCTTGCCGTTTTGATCATTCTATTACCAAGCCTGTTTGCATTCAAATTAATAGGATCGCTTGTTTTTGCTTATGTATTGACCTACTTAATGTTGTTGTACAAAGAAATGAAGTCGATCCAACCTTCTAATTCGAATCAAAGTGTATTAGGATTTATTGGTTTTTTCTGTAACTTCCTTATCGCAGGTTTAATTGTAAGAGCAATTTTCTTTGTTGTGACTTATAGCTTTGCTGATTTTGGCGTAGAATATGTCTTTTTCCAAACAGGATTAGCTGTATCGCTGTTCTTGTTTAGCTTATTTAGCTTGTTCAACTACCAAGAAGGCAACAAAGTATTGCTTAATCAAGGAACTGAATTTGTTGTAACGAAAACGGATACTC
This sequence comes from Myroides sp. C15-4, assembly GCF_050522745.1. Classification (NCBI taxonomy): domain Bacteria; kingdom Pseudomonadati; phylum Bacteroidota; class Flavobacteriia; order Flavobacteriales; family Flavobacteriaceae; genus Myroides; species Myroides sp. C15-4. The sequence continues at coordinate 29,836 of NZ_JBMVQX010000036.1, forward strand.
ATGCGCTGCACACGAAATTTGAAGATAAAGAAAGAGTAATTATTGAGTTTTTCGAAACAAGTGATGACTTTTTAGCGAATTCGTTTTCATTGGAAGATCTAGCAGATGCAGTAAATTTGAATAAACAAGAAGTATCTACTGTGATTAACCATCAATTGAATTCTTCTTTTTATCATATGGTAGCGCAATATAGGATCTTACATGCAAAAGAATTATTGCAAGTGCGTAATAATTTGACCATAGAAGCTATTGTGGAAGAATGTGGTTTTAGTTCAAAATCAACGTTTAACAAGTACTTTAAGCTTTTTGTAGGTAAAACCCCTTCTGTATATCGCAATCAAATCGTTTAATGAGCGGTTATGGAGTTTTATTTTAACTTAGTCGTATTAACAGCAGCTATTATTTTTGGCAGTATTTCGTTTATTATTAATAATAAACTGACTACTACAACTAGAACACAACAATTACTCAATGTATTTCTTTTGTTTTTTGTTTTACATCTAGTTATTACGTTGTGTAGCCGATTGTTATGGCCAGAATATCGGTTAATCCATCTTGGATTGCCCTTTAATACGGTCTATGCACCTACATTTTATTGTTGTCTTGTCTTATTATCGGATGAAGTTCACAAAGTAGAGCAGCATACGAAGCGCTATTCCTTTATGTTGCACTTTATTCCTACGTTGGTACTGTTGGGATTTTATATTTTCATGCTAAGCCAAGAGTTGGATATAAATTCAGTTGAGGCGTATCGCTACTTATTGGTCCTTTACTTTATTGAAGTATTCCAATATGTCGGCTATGCTTTTACTGGGTACTTTAAGATTAACAAGCTAGTGTTGAATAGCAATATTCGCCTATTAATCTTGCGTGTGATGTGGATTATGATCTTCATGGCGTTGGTGTCATTAGGAATTGTATTTTACGATAATATTCTCTATTATGACCTTTCAGTTACCTATTTAGCTTTATTGTGTTTCTCTGTTGTTATATTTAATTACTATATCGCGCGATTGAAATACGTAAAAATGGTTTCTATTACTTCGGCTGAAGAAGGAAAAACAGCAGAAGAACAACAAGCGCTTTTAAAATACGAGAAATCAAAATTAGCTGAAGAGGTTTTACATGCTTATAAAGTTAAGGTAGAACAAATTGTTCACGATAAACAATCGTTCTTAAAGGTTAATTTTGCTTTGGATGATCTTGAACAAGAAAGTAAAATTGCTAAGCATCATTTGTCTCAGTTTTTCTCCACAACTTATGGGATGAATTTCAATGCTTACATCAATAAATTGCGTGTCGAACATGCAAAGGAGTTATTAGAGAAAAAAGATTTTGATATATCGGTGTCCGAATTAGGTGATGAATGCGGATTTAATTCTCGAACCTCTTTCTTTCGCGCGTTTAAGAAATACGAAGGAGTATCACCTTCCGAATATATAACGAATATCCTTGAAAACAGATAAACAAGTTGCAGTGGATGGGTAAGTAGTCTAGAAGTGTTTTTTACTTCTTGCTATTTGCTCATTTTTTTTTCATTTCTTTTGTTCTCACTTCGGATTACTTATTTCTGATCACTATTTCATTTGCATATAAAAAGAGTTGTTTATATTTGTATAAGCATTGAAGCTTTCAATGAATAAAGAAAATAACATACAAGCGTAGTAAAGTAAAAAAATAGAAATAATGATTATACAACCTAGAACTCGTGGATTTATCTGCTTAACTTCTCATCCAGAAGGATGTGCAGCGCATGTTAAACAACAAATTGCATATGTTAAATCTAAAGGCAAAATAGCGAATGGACCGAAAAAAGTACTTGTTATAGGTGCTTCTACAGGTTTCGGATTGGCATCGCGTATTTCTGCAGCTTTTGGTTCTGATGCAGCTACTATAGGAGTATTCTTTGAAAAGTCAGCAACAGAAGGTCGTCCAGCAACTGCAGGTTGGTATAATTCAGCAGCATTTGAGCAAGAAGCGGCAAAAGCTGGTTTATATGCAAAAAGCATCAATGGAGATGCGTATTCTGATGAAATTAAAAAACAAACCATAGCGCTAATTAAACAAGATTTAGGTCAAGTTGACCTAGTTGTGTATAGCTTAGCATCACCAAGACGTACACATCCTAAAACGGGTGTAGCGTATGCTTCAGTATTAAAACCAATCAACGAGCCTTTTTCAAATAAAACGGTAGATTTCCATACAGGTGTTGTGTCTACTATTACAATCGATCCTGTAACGGAACAAAGCGATATCGATAATACAGTCGCTGTAATGGGAGGTGAAGATTGGAAGTTTTGGATCGAAGACCTAAAGGCGGCAGGTGTTTTAGCCGATGGTGTAAAAACAGTAGCCTACTCGTATATCGGACCTGAATTGACCTATCCTATTTACCGAAATGGTACAATCGGAATGGCGAAAAATGATTTAGAAGCAACTGTACCAACTATTAATAACCTAGTTGCTGATTTGAACGGAGTTTCTTACGTATCAGTAAACAAAGCATTAGTAACGCAGTCAAGTTCTGCAATTCCTGTAGTGCCTTTGTATATCTCGCTTTTGTATAAAGTGATGAAAGAAAAAAATATCCACGAAGGCTGTATCGAGCAAATGTATCGCTTATTTAACGATCGCTTGTATGCTAGCCAAGCGGTTGCCCTAGATCAAGAAGGACGTATCCGCGTTGATGACTGGGAAATGAGAGAAGACGTTCAAGCAGAAGTAGCGAAATTATGGGAGGAAATCAACTCCGATAATATCAATGAAATTTCAGACTTAGAAGGGTATAGAAGGGATTTCTTTAATTTGTTCGGATTCGAATTTGATACAGTAGATTATCAAGCAGAAACAAATGAACTAGTTGACGTTCCAAGTATTAAATAATAAAAAAAGGCGATGAATTTTTTTCATCGCCTTTTTTTATTGTTAACAGTTTACGGTTAACCAGTTTACAGTTTAGTTTTCATACAAACCATACAAATCGCGCGACGAACAAACCGCGCGACGAACAAACCGCATCATCCTAAATACTTCTTTTGTAGATCTGAAACAATTTCTTGTATTTGTTCAGCGAGGATTTGAATATGCTGTGCAAGATCCTCTTTGGATTGAAACTCGATGGTTTGATCTTCTAATTGTTCTAGTGCAGGAACGAGGTGATTAATTTGCAATTGTTTAAACATCGGTAGCATTTTGTGTGCGATATTGCTAACGGTTTGATAGTCAAAGTCATCTGTTGCATAGCTAAGATCTAGGATGTTTTCTTGGGTACTATCTACAAAAATGACCACGAATTTTCTCAAGGCTGCACTATCCTCTCCGATGAATTGTTTAATTTGATTAATGTCATACAGTTGTTTTGGTTTCTCAGTAAAAACAGCTGCGTCATTTTTAGTTGTCAATTCAAGTTTATAAGTAGGGTGTAAGAGCTGTGTAATGAGAATTAGCAATTCTTGCAGTTGAATCGGTTTTTGATGTGCTGAGGCAAAGCCGGCTTGGGTAAAGTCTTCTACTGTAAGGTCGCGTTTACCCGATAGGGCAACAACGGGAATTTGCTTGTATTTTTTGTTGTTTTTTAACAAGTGAATCATTTCAAATCCATCCATTTTGGGCATTTGAATATCACTGAGAATAATATCGTATTGCTCCTGATCGAGTGTGCTTTCAATTTCAGAAGAATCGTTGAGCATATCAATTTTTTTGAAAATAGGAGCAAGTAGTTCCTCCATCAATTGCAGCTGAATTTTATCGTCATCTACAACGAGAATTTTATTTTGAGCTAAGATGGTAAATTGCTCCTTAATTTGGTTTGCAGATATATAGGTATTGGTTTGTACATCTGCTTTTTCAAGGGGTAAAGTAATGGTAAAGATAGAGCCTTCTCCTAAGATGCTTTCTACGCGAATATCACCACCCAATAGATTGATGAGGCGTTTGGAAATATTTAATCCTAGCCCTGTTCCTCCGAAACGCTTTTCAATACCTGCATTAGCCTGACTAAATTCTTTAAAAATATTTTCAATTTGATTTTGTTCAATACCAATACCTGTGTCGATAACTTTGATTTCGATCTGATCGTCTAATTTAATTGCTTCAAGGAAAACACCCCCTTGTTGTGTGAATTTTATAGCATTGGTAATGAGGTTGGTAACAATTTGTTTTAAGCGATAAGGATCAGAGATAAAAGAATTGTCTAAGGCTTGATCTACCGTCCATTTCAGCTTGATTTTTTTATTGTCTGCATTGGGAACTAGAGGCGCACAGATGCTCTCAATTAGTTCTTTCGGATTAAATGCCTTTTCTTGAATGCTAATTTTATTGTTTTCTAATTTAGAAAAGTCAGTTAAATCATTGATTAAGTTGGCAATATACTGTGTGGAGCTTTGTATATTGTTGAGGTATTGTTTCTGTTTTTTGTTTAGTTCCGTGTTTTCTAAAAGAGTAGAAAAACCAATTAAACTACCTAGAGGGGTTTGCAAATCGTGTGTTACCGTAGCAAATAGCATGGTTTTACTGCGAAGTAGAACTTCTCTTTCTTGGTTTAATTGCTCTAGTTTTACACGGTATTCTTGCGTTTGGTTGATGTCTTTGATGATGATCCAGCCCAAAATAATAATGACAAAAAGCGCTGATCCACCAATGTAAGCAATATTGGTCGATGCAGTGCTAATACGCGCTTTGGACTCGTTGATGTTTTGGTAAGAGAGTGAGAGTAAATTATGCTCAATACTCTCTAAGATCTTGCGCAATTCATTGGTGATATTCTTGTTCTCGAGAATTAGTTTTTGTTCTTCTTTTAATAAGTTGGCTTGTTGTTGATTAACTTTTTGTTGTGCTTGTAAGATAATATTTTCCATCGCACTAATGATTGAGTCCGTTACATTGGGATAGTTGATTGTTTTGGTAATGGTATCCGTATGGTCTCCTTTAAATAGACGTGCCCAACCACTTCGCTTTTCCTTTTCTTTGGTTTGAATGACGATTGGTTCAATTTTCTTTTGGATTTCATCGCGTATGTCGTAAATCTTGTCGATTGCCTCACTGTAGTTGCGATCCTCATTGATTTCTTTTCGCGCTTTAATGATATTGTTGAAACTGACTTTTTTCTTTTTCAGTAAGTCTTGTACCAAATCGATTTTTTGATGAATAGCCTTATCGGTGGTTGTCAATTTGATTTGCTCAATTTGATTGACTAAGGTATCTAAATGTGAATAGTAGCTTTTGATGTCTTTGTTGTTTCCCGTAACGATGGCATTTCGACTGTAAATCTCAGAAGAATACAAGTTGTTTAAGGTACTACTAACAAGGAAAATTTTGTTGTTTTCTTTGACTACTTGCTCTTCAGGTAAAGTGAATTTTTTGGCCTCTTTATAGATGTAAAAACCCGAGAAGAAAACAGCTCCTAGTAGGATTATATACAAGAATATGATTTTTATTTTAATCGATTTTGAGGGTTTCATCCAGTAACAGTGTTTGAATTGAGTTACAAATGTACAAAATGTTAGTTGTCCTTGGTGTGTTTTCGCTTGGGTTGTAAAAAGGAAAATAAAACAGCACAAGAAATAAGGAGGTAGGGTTGATAATTATTTTTTTATTCGTTTGTTTTTTTATTGGATGTGTAAATAAAAGTTGATTATATTTTGATATTCGGTATAAATGGTTAACTTTAGTATAAATATGGAAATGATGATTTTATTTAAGAGCTAGATTGTCCTTTTAGTTAGGCAATCTTTATGTTTAATCAATTAAAACTGTACGTTATGGCAAAAAATGATTTATTTAAGAAAGATTGGTTAGATATTGTATTTGCAGGCAGAAATAAGCAATATGGCGCCTACAAATTGCGTTTAGAGAGCCCAAAAACAACTCTTTTTGCCTTAGGCAGTGGATTGTGTTTATTTGCTTTGGTATTTGTGGCACCAGCGGCTATTTCTTCTTTTTTTGAAGAAGAAAATGAATATGCTGGAGGAGAAATTACGTATTGTGAGTTTGGTTTTATAGATGAGCCACTGGAACTTGTCGATGTTGATTTGCCAAAAATAGAGGAAGAAGAAGTGAAACCACTAGTAGATGAACGTAAAACAGAGGAGGCTAGTGCACCTGCTTCTAGTATAGATGTCGAGCGATTTACAACCTTAGAAATAGCAGCAGCAGATGAAATTACGGAGGAACTGGCCAAACAAGAAAATTTAATCGATGCCTTAATTGGCAGTGAGTCTATTAAAGGCAATGAGGAGGGAACTGTTTTAATCAAAGAAAAAGCGGGAGATCGCATTGATGTTTTAGATGAAAGTGAAGGTGAAGAAGCTGATAGAGGAAATGCGATTTATCGCGTGACAACAGAAAGTGCCGCACCAATGGAAGGATTGGCTAATTTTAGCAAGAGCTTTATTACAAAATTCCGTGAAATACACCTGCCTAATGCGGCAGGTAAAGTACAAGTAATCTTGTCTTTTGTTGTTGAGAAAGACGGAAGTATTACCGATATCAAAGTTTTACGTGATCCTGGTTATGGAGCAGGAAAAGAAGCGGTTCGCGTATTGAAAACAATGCCTAAATGGAAACCTGCTCGTCAGGATAATCGCACAGTTCGATCTCAATTCACTTTGCCAATTACCATTCAAGTACAATAAGGTGATAGAGATAAATTGATAGATAGGTTTACTAAAAAAATAAAAGCGATCCAAGGATCGCTTTTATTGTATATACTGTTGAGGTTAGTCTCTCGAAATACCTCTTGAAATAACAATTTTTTGAATTTCAGAAGTTCCTTCATAAATCTGTGTAATTTTTGCATCACGCATCATACGCTCTACATGGTATTCTCTTACATACCCATTACCACCGTGAATCTGTACGGCTTCAACTGTTGTATCCATCGCTGTTTTAGAAGCAAATAATTTTGCCATAGCCCCAGAAATAGAGATGTCTTGTCCGGCATCTTTTTCAGCCGCCGCTTTTAAACACAACATACGAGCTGCGGAAATATTCGTTGCCATATCAGCTAATTTGAAAGCAATCGCTTGGTGGTTGATAATTTCCGTTCCAAATGCTTTGCGTTCTTTGGCGTATTTTAATGATAACTCATAGGCTCCTTGAGCAATACCTAAAGCTTGTGATGCAATTCCGATACGACCGCCATTTAAAACATTCATGGCAAAAGCAAAACCAAATCCATCTGCTCCAATTCTGTTTTCTTTTGGTACTTTGACATCTGTAAAAAGTAAGGTATGCGTGTCAGAACCACGGATTCCCATTTTTTGTTCTTTTGCTCCAATATCAAATCCAGGTAACCCTTTTTCTACGATGAAAGCATTAATTCCCTTGTGTTTCTTTTCTGGATTTGTTTGTGCAATAACAATGTAAAAAGAAGCAGTACTACCATTGGTGATCCAGTTTTTTGTACCGTTCAACAAGTAGTAATCACCCATGTCAACTGCTGTTGTCTTCTGAGAAGTAGCATCAGATCCCGCTTCAGGTTCAGATAAACAAAAAGCACCAATAGCCGCTCCAGATGCCACTGGAGTTAAGTACTTTTGCTTTTGCTCTTCATTGGCATATTTCTCTAAACCTGCACAAACTAAAGAGTTATTAACAGATAAAACGACAGCTGTTGAAGCATCAACTTTAGCAATTTCTTCCATTGCTAATACATAAGATACACTATCTAAGCCACTTCCGCCGTATTTTGGATCAACCATCATACCTAAGAAACCAAGTTCTCCTAATTTTTTTATTTGTTCTGTTGGGAAAATTTGGTGTTCATCTCTTTCAATAACCCCAGGTAATAATTCAGTCTGTGCGAAATCGCGAGCAGCCTGTTGAATCATTAGTTGTTCTTCTGTTAATTTAAAATCCATCGAGTATTTATTTTATCCTTTGTAATCTTGAAATTTATAAGTTCAAATATAGCGGAATATTATCAAATATTCAATTTCTATGCTTAAATTTATACCTATGAAAAATAGTCAATATCACGTTATTGGAATCATGTCCGGGACTTCTTTAGATGGGGTTGATCTGGTTTATGTTACACTCTCTGTCAAACAAAATACTTGGTCTTTTGAATTGGTAAAAGGGCAAACAGTGGCCTATTCAGCTGAGTGGAGAGCTAAACTAAAATCAGCCCTTGGATTGAATAAAAAAGGGTTAGATCAATTGGATGAACAGTATACCGTTCATTTAGCTAGTATCATTACTGCTTTTATTCAAGAAAATGCCTTAGAAACGGTTGATTTCGTTTGTTCGCATGGACATACAATCTTACACCGTCCAGATTTGGGCTATACGGTTCAAATAGGTAATTTATCTCTTTTGGCAGATTTAGTTCAACATAAGGTAGTTTGTGATTTTCGCGTGCAGGACGTGCTGTTAGGTGGCCAAGGAGCACCTTTAGTTCCCATTGGAGATCGCCTGCTTTTTAGCGAATATACTGCTTGTTTGAATTTGGGTGGTTTTGCCAATGTTTCCTATGAAAATGCACTGAATTACCGCATTGCTTTCGATTTGTGTCCTGTTAATGTGTTACTAAATGAACAAGCAAATAAATTGGGCCTCCTATATGATCCTGAGGGAACAAAAGCGCAAACGGGAACCGTTTGTCAGCCTTTGTTAGAGGCACTAAATGCGTTAGACTACTATGCGAAAACGCCTCCAAAATCATTAGGAGTGGAATTTGTTGGAAGTAATATTCAACCGCTTTTGGCTTTGTATCCCCTGTGTCCAGAAGATTATTTAGCCACATTTGTCGAACATATTGCCATGCAGATTGCCGCGGGAATCCAATTGCCTAAGCAGTCAAAGATATTGGTGACCGGTGGTGGCGCGTTTAATACGTATCTTATGAGTCGCCTTGCGTTTTACGCTTCTTCTTATGTGTTTGTGGTTCCTGATCCTTTAGTAGTGAATTACAAAGAAGCGTTGATTTTTGCTTTGTTAGGCGTGCTCAAAGTGAGAGATGAAGTCAATACCTTAGCCAGTGTAACAGGAGCACAGTATGACCACAGTGCGGGAGTAATCTACACTATTTTTGATCCAGTGTGGTAAGAAAAATGATAAAACAAAAAATGGAGTAATGAATAGGGAAAAAGTGTTCTTTCTGTTTTTTATTGTTAATCCATTTGCGTGACACTTTGAAAACACCCTATATTTGGTGCGTTTTACTGGTATAGTGGACCTAAAATGTGCTGCTGTAGCAAGAAAACAACCATACAGTAAAATAAGTAGTAACAACAATACCGGATTGCGATCCTCTTTTGACCTATGACCTATCAAGAAACCGTTTCGTGGATGTTCGAACAATTGCCCATGTATCAACAACAAGGAGCTGTGGCATATAAAGCAGATTTATCGAATATAGAGAAACTAAGTGCCCATTTGAATCATCCAGAAAAGCAACTAAAAACCTTGCATATAGCAGGAACAAATGGAAAAGGATCAACGTCGTCTATGTTGGCATCCATTCTGCAAGAAGCAGGATATAAGGTGGGATTGTACACTTCCCCTCATTTAAAAGATTTTAGAGAGCGTATTAAGATTAATGGAGTAGAAATTACAGAAGCCTTTGTTGTTGATTTTATTGCTGCAAATCGAGCATTTTTTGAAAGGGAGTCGCTTAGTTTTTTCGAAATGACCGTAGGCATGGCCTTTGCATATTTCAAAGAGGAGCAGGTAGATATTGCCGTGATCGAAGTAGGTATGGGAGGACGATTAGACGCAACGAATATTATCACGCCTTTGGTATCCGTGATTACGAATATAGGAAAAGATCACGTTGCATTTTTAGGTGATACGTTAGCGGCTATTGCGGGAGAGAAAGCGGGAATTATAAAAAAAGGAGTACCCGTCGTTGTAGGTGAGTATGTGGACGAAACCAAACAGGTATTTGTATCCAAAGCAGAACAAATGGGAAGTCCGATTTATTTTGCTCAAGATACCTATGCGTCGAATGCCTATACATCAGATTTAAAAGGAAGCTATCAGCAAAAGAATATACGCACCGTTCGTCAAACGATCGAATTGTTGCGTAGAGATTTTGTGATCACTGAGGAAGAGGAAAAAAAGGGATTAAATCAGGTCGTAGCTACTACTAATTTGCAAGGACGTTGGCAAATTTTACAAGAAAATCCGAAGGTAATTGCAGATACGGCACACAATGAACATGGACTGTCGATTGTCATGGAGCAATTGAAAACAGAAAAATACAATCAATTATACCTTGTTTTTGGGGTCGTAAACGATAAAGATTTGCAAGGAGTGCTTCCTCTTTTACCAAAAGAAGCAAAATATTTCTTTGCGAAGCCAACTATTTTTCGTGGACTTGATGCAAGGATTTTAGCAGAAAAAGCAAGGGAATTTGGATTAGATGGTGTTGTTTGTGATTCAATACCAGAAGCTTATGCAAAAGCGAAGAGAGAAGCGAAGGCGGAAGACTTGATTTATATAGGAGGAAGTACCTTTGTTGTAGCAGAAATTTTATAAAAAAAAGTTCCAAAAAGCTTGCAAACATAAAATCCCGTCGTATATTTGCACCCGTAATCAACACATGATTACACGTTCATAAAGAAAGGGCGATTAGCTCAGCTGGTTCAGAGCATCTCGTTTACACCGAGAGGGTCGGGGGTTCGAATCCCTCATCGCCCACCATTCTTACACATATTGAAAATATTCCGAATTTATAGAAATATTAATTAGGGCGATTAGCTCAGCTGGTTCAGAGCATCTCGTTTACACCGAGAGGGTCGGGGGTTCGAATCCCTCATCGCCCACAATATTTTAAATAAAAGTTAATTCGGGCGATTAGCTCAGCTGGTTCAGAGCACCTCGTTTACACCGAGGGGGTCGGGGGTTCGAATCCCTCATCGCCCACAATATTAGATTAACGTCAATTCGGGCGATTAGCTCAGCTGGTTCAGAGCACCTCGTTTACACCGAGGGGGTCGGGGGTTCGAATCCCTCATCGC
>NZ_JBMVQX010000037.1:0-39426 GCF_050522745.1 Myroides sp. C15-4
AATCTACATATATAATAGAGAAGAAATCTACTTCTTATAGATACATCAAAACAAACCGCGCGAACCGCACAAAAAACAAGGACGAGACAGTTTTGTTCGAGATGAGTCCATAGTGCGTACGAACCCTGTATACCCATAGAAGAAAACAAAAAAACTCCTATAAAATAGGAACAAGTGACCTCACTTTAGCAGAGTAAAAGACTACAGTCTCTTAACGCACGTCTAGGTGAAACCATATTGCTGTTTTTTACTCATAGAAAATGCCCCAAAAAGTTAGGCACTTTTTGGGGCATGTCTAAAATGTTTTTTACTGGACTTGCTTTGGGTTCAACGTAAACTTAGCTACCACTCCATTACATTTTTTATTTTTTTACTTCTATTTTCATTACAACAGGAAAATGGTCAGAGGCATAATCATCTTTAACGGTATAGTAATCCATTACATCAAATGTTTCTCTAGCCTTTTCATTCATCATCACATAGTCAATTGTTGTTCTCGGTTTTTTAGCTGGAGCAGTCAAAGGACATGTTCCCATACATCCTGTTTGAAACATAGTGGATAATGAATTCCACAACTCATGTGTTGGTGGCATATTTAAATCAGCTCCTATTATAATGGGTTTATTATTATAAGGAGTTAAGAAATTCATCATTTCTCTCAATTGCACTTGTTTACTGCGGTCTTCCAGGTGATCAATATGCGTAGAAGCTACATACATACTTTGTCCTTCCTCAAATTCTATTTCAACTAAACCAATTGTTCTCAATTCCGATTTAGTTCCCTCTGCTCCGGGTAAACTGTGTTTAACTGCAAGTTTATGTTCTTTTTTAGTCAAGACAGCAACACCATATTCTCCATTTGAGCGATTTAATGCTTTAGCAAAGTAATAATTCATGTTGGTTTTTGCTCCTAATGTCAAGGCTTGATCTAGGGTTTTACCTGATCGATCAGTAAATCGGTCTACTTCTTGTAACAATACCACATCTGGATTTTCTGCATTAATCACGGCAGCAATAGCATCAATATCCACAAATCCGTCTCCTTTTGATGGTGGATTAGCAATGTGAATATTATAACTCATCAAAGTCAGCACTTCTGTCTGTTCTTTGGGTTCTTCTTGTTCTGTTCCTGTATTTTTTCCTTGTTCGATTCCACTGTCACTTGAATTACAAGCTAAGGTGAACAGTAAAATAACGAGACTCGTTACTCTACTTGCGATTGTGTTCAATTTTACCATCCTGGATTTTGTTTTAAATTTGTATTAATTAATAAGTCTTTTTCTGGTATTGGGTATAAATAAAATTTATCTTCCCATTGAATAGGATCATTCCACAACCATTCTAATTCTCCTTTTGTTGTTTCTGATAAGCGCAATCCTCCTTTTGCTGGATCAACATTGACATAAGTCACCCCTGGAATTTGATCTTTAGCCTTGCCGATATAAAAAACAACATCTAAAACCCCATCGCTATTTAGATCCATTGGTTCATCCAATTGCTTGACATACATTCCATTTCTTCCTTTTTCGTATAATTTTCCCATCTTCCAACGCACAAGATCATCAAATCGAAGCCCCTCTAAAGCCAATTCAATCGCTCTTTCTCTTCTCACTTCTAACACTACAGGATCTGAAATGGTAGGGTAAAAAGTAGCTTGCAGGTAGGGATCTGCCATTTGAGGTTTACTTGTACTATTTTCAATTCCTGCTCTTGCTCTTAATTTGCCGATGGTTTCTTGCCATTGTTCTTCAGACATGACATTCAACTCTGCTAAAGCTTCTGCATAATTTAGCAAGACCTCAGCATAGCGCATAATCGGAACTGCGTTTGTATTATTTCGACCACTATCATAATATACATCGTCCTTTACCCATTTGATGGGTTGATATCCACTATAGGTATAACTAAATACTGGGGGAGTCAAGGTAAGGGTTCCTCCCACATTTCTTTGGTATCCTTTTGTGCGAATAAGCTGAGCTAATCGTCCATCACGTTGTTCTACTTCTTCCATAAAGCCTTTTGTTTTATAGGTTGTATTAGCCGTAAAGCGACTCCCATCCTGGTTTAGGAAGGTGTTAATGAAACTACGTGTGAAACTAATTCGATCGCCATAAGACGCACTTGTATAATACCAATTGGCATCGTGGAGTATTCCCAATTCTTTATCATAGGCATTGACCAACAGAAACTCATCGCTATCAGGCTGATCTTGTATAAATAGATCGCGATAGGGTGTTTCTGATTTGGTATGTAAACGATATTGACCACTTGATACGACTAATTCAGCAGCAGCTACAGCTTGATGCAGCAATGATTCTGCGGAGGAAACAAGATTGAGTTCGGTATGATACTTGCGATATGTCCCTTCAAACAAGGCAATTCTGGATTTAAAAGCGGCCACTACTTCTTTTGTAATCAACGTTTTAGAGGCATCTTTTTTCGTTTTGATATGGGCATAGGCAAAATCAAGATCACCCATTACTGAATCCATCACTACCACCCGAGAATCTCTACCTGCATAAAGCTGTGCATCATTCACATCTAAGGTTTTATTAATCCAAGGAACATCACCAAATCGCTTTACTTTTTCAAAATAAAACAAAGCTCTAAAAAAACGCGCCAGTCCATTGTAATGATTTCTTGTTTCCCTATCTATTTGATTCGAAGTATTCTGCTCTAAAAAATAGTTGACATTTCGCAATTGTCCCCAACTCCAACCTGTGGATTGTTTAGGTCCAAAAGCACCTGCTCTAAAAAAGGTAGGTACATCTTTTCGCACAATATAATCAGCCATATTATCCCCTCTTAGGATTTCATTTGTTGTAGGCAAGATTTGATAAAAAGATTTCGCATATAGTTCCAACCCTTTTTCGCTCGTAAAAACGGCTTCTCTACCCACAGTAGACACGGGTTCTTGGTCTAACTCTGAACAGCTGACACACCCCAGCAGCAAAACAATATAAAAGAATGTTATTCTTGACATCATACTTAATTTTTTAAAAACTGATATTAATTCCAAAAGAAATACTCTTTAATAAAGGATAATTAAACCCATCCCCGTAATTTGTATTCGCTAAATCTTGATCCGAGGCTCCAATATTCTCAACATCTATGGCACTCGAACGTTTATAAAAGGGGGAATAGGTAAATAAATTTTCACCAGATACATACAATTGTAAGGTGTCTATTCTCAAATGCGCAGGCAAGAGTTTCGCTAAATCATAACCGAATTGAATATTCTTTAATCGGATATATGCTGTATTTTGCAAGTATTTGGTTTGGGTTTGACGCAAAGTTCCCGAATCCGACCAAGCAAGATATCCTGTGTAACGAGGAAAATAGGCATTTGGATTTTCTTCGGTCCAAATATCGTCTAGTTGTGACTGAAGAGGATGTCCATAAGGCGCATTATACTGTCCCCAAAAGGAATTAGCTCCCTTGCTTGGATACCAATCTTGTTTACCTACCCCTTGAAAAAAGGCGGAGAAAAAGAAATTATTCCAATCCGCAGCAAGTTGTAAACCAAAGGTATAACGAGGCAATGAATTTCCGATTACTTTTCGATCGCCTGGATTATCCACCGTATTATCTCCATTATCAATCACCCCATCATTATTTAAATCTTGAAACTTTATATCGCCCGTTCGCCAAACCCCTTGTGCTGTTGAGCTGAATAAATCTTGATTGGCGGATCGTTTAATCTGATCTTCTGATGTAAAGAACCCATCTGTCACATAGCCCCATATTTCGCCTAATTGCTGTCCTTCATAATAGTCGTTCAGTTTTTTCGTTGGATTGTTATACTTCAATATTTTAGTTTTATTATCCGCTAGGGTAAATCGAACATTGTAATTCAACGGTTTGGCTAATACGCTAATCTGATCTCTCCAGTTTATTGTAATCTCCCATCCGTTGGTACGTAAATCAGCATAATTTCCCTTCGGTGAACTCGATCCAAAAACAGCAGGTAACTCTGGTCCGAGGGTAAACATGTCTTTTGTTGTTCTACTGTAGATATCTCCACTAAACGTCAAACGGTTATTCAGAAAATTCACATCTAACCCGATGTTTTTTGTGGTCACAGTTTCCCAAGTTAAACCTTTGGGAATCACACTAGGTGCGGAAGTATAGGTTGCTAATTCACCATTTAGGATTCTCAATTCTCTATTGATCATCAATTGTTCAATAAACGAATACGAACGAATGTTTCCATTTCCTAAAGCACCATAGGATCCTCTAAGCTTCAATAAACTAATGTATTGAGGAGATAAGTTCCAGAACGGTTCATTTGACACATTCCATCCTGCAGATACAGAAGGAAAAAAGGCAAAGCGTTCATTGCTTGGAAATTTAGAAGAACCATCATATCGTCCGTTGAATTCGACCAAATAGCGATGGTCGTAATCATAGTTTAAACGATAAAAACCACCCAACAGACTCCAACGTTCATATCCTCCTGATACAACCATGGATTCTCCTGTTGCTAAATTCAAATCCTGGGCATCATCAAAAAGGAGTCCATTACGTTGAGAACCTGTATTTTTAAACGTTGACATTTCTTGATTTACCCCTACCAAAGCATTGAAATTATGTTTATTCCACTCTTTTTTGAACTTTACATACAAGTTGGATGTGAGGTATTCTGTATTTCGGTTCATCACGCGATAGTCGTTGGTACTTGCGCCTAAATATTGAATTGCACCTGGAGATTTGCTATAGGGCACAGGTACTCTTCTTCTGGTTTCTTCTTCTTGTTTTAGTTGGTAGGTAAAGTCTGCATTTACACTAACTACATCTGCTAAGACATTGGCTTTAAAACTGGTGGTATTCTTGAATAACTTATTGTTTTTATCCAATCCATTTTTTCCATAGTAAAAATCCCCTACAGTATAGGCCGCAGAATGAGTCAGTGTACCATCTGGATTTAGCATCGGACTCATGGGATGTCCTTCCGCTACCATGTTTCGCCATATTCCTCCTGCTTCTCCCACATTTAAGGGGTTGTGATATGCTGTTTTAGCAAAAGAAGTGGCATTGGAAACATCCAACCATGTTCTTAGCTTTGAACTGGCAACCGCTCTGAAATTGTACATTTTATAATCATCGGAATTATAACGAAACAGTCCCTTTTGATCAATAAGCTGCCCACTCAAAGAAAATTGACTTTTCTCTGTTCCACTGGATAGATACAAATTATGTGTTAAGGCATAGGTTTGATCTTTGTACAATAATTTTTGCCAATCTGTATTTCCGTAATAGATATACTCACCTGTTAGGGGATCAATCTCCACTTTAGGGGCATTGGGATCCTTAGATCTTCGCTCTAACTCAAGTAAATATTCTTGAGAAAAGGGCATGGTTTTGTTGACATTTTGTGGTGTACTACTGTAGTTATTCCAACTAGAGAAAGCTTCGTTAAACATCGATGCCCAAGTGTAACTGTCTGTTACAAAATCAGGAAGTCGGGTTGGTTTTTTAAAACTTACATTTTGACTATAAGAAATAACGAAATGGTCTTTTTGTGGTTTTTTCGTAGTGATAAGCACTACTCCAAAAGCACCTCTGGCACCGTAAATAGCAGCAGAAGACGCATCTTTCAGTACCGAAACACTTTCAATATCATTTGCATTGAGTAGTGCAGGATCCCCTTCTACCCCATCAATCAAAACCAAAGCACTCCCTCCTTGTCCAATCGAGGTTGCTCCACGAATATTAAAACGAGGCGATTGAGTAGGTTTACCATCTGTAGGGGCAATATTTAAATTGGCTACCAATCCCTGTAATCCAAGTGCCGCATTAGGTAAGGGGCGATTCTCTAGCGCACTTCCCTTGATTTGATCAACGGCTCCTGTTAGGTTTTCTTTTTTCTGCTCACCATAAGCAACAACCACTACCTCATCGAGGTATTGATTATCTTCTTGTAAGTAAACTAAAACCTCTTTTCCTTGTTCAAAACGAACTTGCTTGGTTCCATACCCATACAGGGATACTTCTAATACTCCCGTACTAGCAGAGGTTGAAATAGTAAAACCACCATCAAGCTCCGTAAGCACAACGGTTGAAGTGCTCATATCCTTTACGCTTGCCCCTGGTAAATGTCCATCTGAAGCCTGTACTTTACCTTTAATTACAACAGCTTGTGCTTGTGCATATCCACTTGCTACCAGTAGGATAAAAAAGGCACAAGCGAAATGCCTAATTTTTTGTTCTATTTGTTTCATTTCTTGGCGACTTAGAATCCGAATACGATATCATCTATGTTTATACGAGGTCTATTACCATTTTCAAAAGGTTCGGAAATATTGACAATCCTAAATCTCATCTTCCCTTGGTGTTGTTCCTCTATTTTGAATTCTGATACTTTTAATCCCTCCGATTTAATGTCTACTTCAATTTCACCAACAGCCTGATAGGTAGCCCCTTGATCTACAGAAATTTCAACACGTAAAAGGGTTGGATTTACGTTGTTCACTTCAGCTTTAGCTGGATAAATACCATGATGTACTTTTAAGGTTTGTACGGGCTCTTCAAGGTCAAAATTCATACTAAGGATCCCTTTTCTCAACTCATTTGATACATGTCCTTGTAAACGAATACTCTGTGCTCCATTTTTAGGATCAGCATCCGTAGCAGCTGTAATTCCACCATCAATGGTCCACTCCCCCGTTCTAAACAACAAGCTTTTCACATCATAGGAACTGCTAGAACTCTGTTCAAAGTCTTCTTTTACTTCCGAGATCTTTAGCGCCATATCCTCAAGTGAACGAGGCATTAGCTTCACTTCATCCTTACTCACGCGAGCAATTGCTACTACGCTAGCCAATTTTCTTGCTATAGCCTGATCGGCAAATTGAGCTTCTTTACGCACTTCTAGTATTGCTGTAGTGATACCGTCACCCACGGGATGACTTCCTAACCATGTGGTATATTCTTGTGTATCAACTTCTAAATTGTCTAGCACTACCAACACAGGTCCCCAATACGAAATCTCTTTTTTCAGTGTAGATAAGTCAACGGCAATCGGTGTAACTTTTACTTGTTCCCCAGTGGCTAACACATTGACTCCAGAGATATTTTTGACGATTTTCTCTCCTTCTACTTCCGTCAAGGTTGCTCCTTCTAGATTAATTTCTACGACTTCCCCAGTCTTATAACGGACCGCATTCGTCAATTCGAGAATAATCGCTGCTTTAGCTATTTTATCTTGCACCACAAGATAATTATGCTCTGTATTTCCCTGAGCGGGATCATTTACTACTACAGCTGTTAAAGCTGTAGTACCAAACTTTAAATTGGGAGATATACTTACTTTACGCAAGTGTTCAATGGTTTTGGGTTGGGGCCTTTGTTCCTTATTGTCATCGGAAGAAGAACAGCTAGCTAAAAAAACTAGGTTCAACAAGGCTACTAAAAAAAACAACTTTTGTTTCATTTGGTTTTCGTTTTCGTTTTTACTTACTATTAATTGGTTTATGGGTCTAAGGGTTCAAGAGGATTAAGTTGTGTCATCACCTCTACAGGATAATATTCTAGGAGTGTTCCATTTTCTATTTCGATGAATTCACCTGGGAGGTATCCCAATTCTTTGACGAAGCGCTGTTTAAATTTGGGGTCATAGATCATTCTAATATGATTATAATGACTCACGATCATGCTTTTTTGTGTAATATTGAATCCATAACGTAGCATCAAACGAGTTGCATTTCTCAAATTAGTTGTGGTATGTCGAGCATAAGGTTCCACAATAATAGCTTCTTCGGGAATTTGATACACCTTCATCAACTCCTCTTTCATAACGATCGCTTCGCAAGTGGCGGTTCTATTAGGATGTACGTGTCCTCCAGAAACCAGAATAAAAGGAGCTTGTTTTTGTCTATATTGAGTCACTGCAATTTCTAAATTGAGCTTCCCTAAAGCCGATAAAGGGTCTCGATAATTTGCAGGTCCGTCTCCTAAAACCAATAAAGCGTTATAAGGGTAAGCCTCAAAATCGACTTCTTTTGCATAGGCCATTGCCTTAGCATTGTATTGCTCATCTAGTGGTTCATAGCGTACTCCTTCATCTCTATGATTGAAGTACAGCAAATACATCGCATAATTAAGTGAACGCTCAAAAAACAAAGGATCTTCCTTTCCATGATCCAAGAGATGTTTAGACCAATAGAGCAAAGTTCGCTGGTAATAGTTGGAGGTAACCTCATAAGAAACAGCGTCAATTTTCGGGTAAAAAGGGTCCATTCCTTCCCCATATACACGTAGCGTATAATTAATTGCTTCTAAATTAAATCGGACAACCGCTGCAAGAAATGTCGCATCATTTAGCGTGTCTAAATTTGCATACTTACCAGAATTCCGCATTGTTTGAATAAAGTCTTTTACACTTTTCTGCTGACTGATGCTTTGAAATTCACCGATAATAGTAGCTATTACTTCTTCAGAAAAAAGATAAGGAGCAATCAATTGATCAGCTGCTATGATACGGGTTAGATTTGCTTGATTTTCAAGCGCTATTTTTTGACTTGCTGTCCATGCTTGATTTTTTTTACTTTTTAATACTTGCTTACTCACTTCTGCATTTTGAAGAAGCTGACTAAAAAAGTAAAAATTGTTTTCCTTCAATTGTTCAACTGTCTTATTGTAGTGGCTTTCCTGAGCAGATCCAGTCAAACTCCAGGTAGCAAAAACAAACAGCAACATAATTTTTCTCATACTTAATAATTTGGGTTTTGTTCAATTTTAACTTTCCCTGATCCATCGATATAGCGCTGAGGAATAGGGAAGTACTCATTTTTTCCTTTTTGAAAATGAGCGTTGGTTAAGAAATTTCTCTTTTGTTTTTCTCGAGGTAAATATTGATTATTGATGACATCCGAAGCAATTCCCCATCGCACAAGATTAAAGAAGCGTTCACCTTCTAGGGCTAGTTCTAATCGAGACTCCAGTCGAACCGCTGTTTGAGCTTGTTTTTTTGTTTGCCATGGGGTAGTATAAGGTTCGATATAGTAAGATGAAGCAGGCCCTTGTTGATCTAATCGCTTTACATACTTTGATTCTTTCGCTCGTGTTCGAATTTGATTGACTAAGGCTTGTGCTTGATTAAAATCACCTTGTTCGACCAAGGCTTCTGCCCGCCATAACAAGACCTCAGCATATCGAATCACATAGTAATTTAATGCTGATACATAAGGCCATGTCTTACTATAGTATGGTGAGTTTGCAGAAACAATGCGTTTTTTGGGAGCATACGGTCCGTACGTGGCCTCGTCTCTTGCCCAGCTCTCGTGGTACAGAATACCCAAATCGCGATAGGGGATTCCTGGTCGTCCAACGGTATGGTCCAGTCTTGGATCTACAAAATCACTAGCGCTGAGATCTACCGTATCAATCACTGGTAATCCATATTCATTCGTTCGAAAAGCATTAATTAAATTTTGAGAAGGTCGATGAAAACCATATTGTGGATAAAAAGGCCCACCAGGTGCAGCGAGTCTATCCCCAACACTACCATTATAATTGTGAAGACTACCATCTTGTATGGCGTGCTGTACAGCAAAAATAACTTCCTTATTGTTGTCATTTTCAGGCAAGAAGAGTCCTTCAAAATCAGCAAATAGTCCATAGGTACTAGCTAGCACTTGCTGTGTTAACTGGATAACCTCTTCCCATCTTCCTTGGTATAATTTCACTTTAGCGTGATAGGCAGTCGCCGCTGTTTTTGTAGGTCTTCCCACTTCTGCTTGTTGCAGAGGGAGCCTTTCACTGGCTCGCAAAAAATCTTGTCCAATTTTTTCCCAAAGTTCCTCCGATGTATATACAACATTAGAAACAGTAAATGCCTCTATGTCTACGATACTTTCATCTAGATAGGGAATTCGGTTATAGAGACGTTTTAACTCAAAGTAATAGTGTCCTCTTAAAAAATACAGCTCCCCTTTTCGCTGTTCTTTGTGTTCCTGATCCAAATTATCCACTAGTTCCAACAAATGCAAAGCTGTATTGACTCTGTGAATTCCTTCATACAATACGCTCCATTTGCGTTCAACATCAAGAATCGTCGGATCTGTTTGATACAATTCCATACGGTGTATTTGCACTTGATCCCCTGTTCCCCCCCCTCCTTTATAAGCATCATCAGACATCACATCACCAAAGCTCCAATTAGAAGCTGGTGAATTCATCGCATTGGAAGAATTATCTAGTTGTCCATTAAGTATTTGATAAGCTCCAATGATCACTTTTTCAACGTGTTCTTTTGTAATTATATCTTCGGGCAACAATTCTCCTGGGGGTGTCTCCGTTAAGAAATCCGAACTACAAGCCCCTAATAATGCAATAACTATTGTCAAAAGGAATCGCGTACTCAACAAATAAAAGGACCTATTTTTTTTCTTTTTCATCTTTTAATAGCTAATTGTAAAACCTAAAGACATAGTTTTAGCTGGTGGATACAATCCTCGATCTACACCAAGATCAAGACTTCTGTTGTTACTAGCGTAATTTTGAAACCCCACTTCGGGGCTTACTCCTGAATATTTAGTTAGTGTAAAGACGTTATTAACTTGGAAATAAAGTCTGAACTTGGCTTTTTTATGCTTTTTACTTTCAAAGGAATACGCCAATTGAACCTGACTTAATTTCAAAAATGAACCATCTTCAATAAAATAGGAAGAAGGACGAATATTATTATTGGGATCATCTCTTGTTAATCTAGGGATTAAACTGTTAGGATTGTCAACCGTCCACGCTCCAAATAATTCAGTTGATTTATTATACGCTTCTTGATTAAAAAAATGAGATTGATACTTCGTAAGGTTATAGATTTCATTACCATAACTACCAATCCAAAACAACTGAAGTTCTAGGTTCTTGTAGGTAAATTCCATGGATAAACTCGTTGTAAATTTGGGATGAGGCGTTCCGATTTGGGTTCTATCATTATGATCAATTAAGCCATCTTTGTTGGTGTCAACAAAGCGTAAATCCCCAGGTTGTGCATTGGGTTGCAAACCATAAGTTTCTATTTCTGCTTGGTTTTGAAAAATGCCCGTTGTTTTATATCCATAGAATGCTCCTATAGGTGCTCCTACTGCTGTTCTAGACACTTCTTGTCCGAAATTCACGTCATGTAAAGACGAACTAGGAATTGTCAAGTAAGAGGTAGATGAAAGGCGTGTCATTCTATTTTTATTCTGTGTAAAGATTACCCCAAAAGCATAATCGAATCCCTGAAAGGAATTGTTATACTCGAGTCCGATTTCAATGCCCTTGTTCTGTACCTCTCCATCGTTAATCCATTGCCCTTTATGTGCACCACCAAAAGTCAGAGGCAGTGATCGGTAGACAAGGAGGTCTTTGGTTTTCTTTGAATAGAAGTCAACCGTGAACCTCAACTTATCGTAAAAAAAAGTAGCATCCAATCCAGCAGAGACTTGCTCGGTTGATTCCCATCGCAAATTAGGATTAGCTACACGTGTGGAAACCAAACCAGTTTCACTTGTATATTGAGATCCATCAATATCATAATTGGAATTGTAATTGTTGTGGCTAAAGCTTTGAATGGTAGAATACGTAGGAACTTGTTGATTACCACTCATTCCCCAGTTCAATTTCAACAATGCCGTAGTATTTTGTTGTTTTAACGGCCAAAAATGCTCCTCACTTATCCTCCATCCTAATGAAAGTGCAGGAAAACTACTCCATTTGTAATTTTGTAACCGCGATGTACCATCGCGCCTAAGAAGCAATCCACCCAAATATTTTTGCTTGTAATTGTAAGAAAACTTCGCAAAATAGGAGCTTAAATTCCATTGATAGGCATTTCCTGAATTGAGTTGATTTTGTGTTCCATAATCCAAGAACCAATGAGCGGAATCTTCTTGTAAAAAGTGATGTCTAGATGCGGATAATCCCTCATAGTAGTACTGAATTGCCTCTTGTCCTACTACCATTTGAACTGATTGATTTTGAAAATGGCGCTGATAACGCAACGTATTGCTCATAACCATTTGATAATTAAACCTGTTTTCTACTGTCAAAGCATTGACTTCATTTTGCACGACTAACTCATCAAAAGTGGGTGAAAATCGCTTAGCCTGTACATTTTGAAAATCAAGCCCTAGAGTAGTTTTAAAAGAAAAATCGCCATATATGGCCTCAGCATACACATTGCCTAAAGCTCGAATTTGCTTCACTTTATTATCCTTATTTCGATGTAAACGCCCCAGAGGATTTTGCCTATCATTAATAGGATTTCCCGAAAAACCACCTGATTCATTGTACACCGGAATGATGGAGGGATACATATAGGCATCATATACAATGGAGTTCAAGGCTTTATTCGTGCCAATTTCAACTTGATCTGCATAGGCTAAGTTTATATTTTCTCCTATCTCAAGATGAGAATCAAACAACTGATAACTAGAGTTATACCGAGCAGTAAGTCGTTTAAAATAAGTATCCTTAATGATTCCTTTTTGCTCAAAATAGCCCAGACTAAATAGCTGTTTAGCCTGTGTATCGCCTTTGGAAACAGAAAAAGTATGCGATTGAATACTCGCTGGAGTAAAAATTGCTTTGACCCAATTTACATCTGCGCTTCGAATGGTTTGATCAGCAGTTAAATAGGCTGGTAGCTGTATAGCATTGGGATTATTACCATAAATACTGTGATTGGGTAACACGCCATCATTTTGATACGCTTGCCATAGTAATTGGCCATACTGTTCTGCATTAAGCATTGTAGGTAGATTCACAGCATATTGAATACCAGCATAGCTAGAAACAGCTAATGTAATAGCATTTAGACCATCAGCTTTTTTAGTTGTGATCAATAAGACCCCATTGGCTGCCCTTGATCCGTACATCGATGCATCAGCGTCTTTTAAAACTTGAATATTTTCCACATCATTAGGATTGATGGTATTTAACCCATTAACTAAGGGTAACCCATCTAGGATAATTAGGGGGTCATTAGCGTGTATGGTATTGAGACCGCGTATGGCCATGGCATTTCCACCTCCCGGACTATGTGCACTGAAAACCTGTACTCCTTTTGCTTTTCCATCTAACATATCTACGAGATCTCCATGAGGCAAATCGTTGATTGCTGAACCAGGAATATGTTCTACAGCCCCAAGATAATTGGCTCTACCTTGATTGGCATATCCAGTAATAACTATTTCTTCTAAATCTTTATTTTCTTTGGTTAATTGAATGTGCAATTGTTTTGCTTGTATAGGGGAAACAGCAACTTCTTTCGTATCATATCCTAATAGTTCTACAAGCACAATAGGATGTTGCATGCCTTTTTCAAGTTGAATACTAAAATTCCCATTTTCATCAGTCAGTGCAAAGACATGGGTATGTAAAAGACGAACCACAGCATGTGAAAGGGCCTGTCCTTGCTGATCTTTAATACTCCCCTGAATTCGATCGATTGCATTAGACGCTTCTGCAGAAGTAGCCTGTTTCTCCGTTTCTCTTCCTTTTTTAAAGGAAATTAAATTTCCACTCACGCTGTACACCAGGTTGCGTTTCCTTGTTATTTGAGTTAACAAAGTCGTCAGATCAACATGCTTGGTAGAGGAATGGACCATAGGAGAAGTATCAATAGCTTCCAAAGAGTATACAACCCTATATTTCGTCTGCTTTTCAATTAGAGAAAAGAGCGTTGCTATACTATTGGTTTTATGTTGTAGCACAATTAAATCTTTAGTAGGCAAAAAGGATATGGATTGACAAGAAGCAAAGAGTTCCGAGTAGTGCAAGAGTAGCATACCGAGCACAAGACCAAAATTCAGATACTTTACTCTTATCCCCTTCATCCGTTCCACTCGTTTTCAAAGTGAATAGCTGCTCCTGAAACAGTGTATTTTACTTGGTGAATAAAGCAAAAACTGTGTAGAATATCTTTGAGAGAGGTACGTCTAAAATCACCCGTAGTAAAAAAATCTGTAATAGAGATACCCTCAAAATGAAGTTGCACATTAAACTCTTCTTCTATTCTTTTCTTCCAAGTAATCAAGGGCAGTTCTTGCATGACAAGCGCCTCATTATTGGTCGATAGTAGAGTTAAAACATCTACTGTAGAGGAATAAAGACTCCCGTCAGACAACAGGGCTTTCTCATGGGCATTTAGCCATACTTTATCTAAAGTATTCTTGTGATTTTCAACCGCAACTTTTCCTGTACGAACCACAACTTCTGAAGCGCGAACTGTAAAAGAAGTTCCTAAAACCGTTACTGCAACTTGTTCCGTATGTACAATAAAAGGTTTGGATACATTGCGTTGTACATTAAAAAAGGCTTCCCCTTTTAAAGTTACTTGGCGATCGACAGCATTAAAATCAGAGGAGAGTATTAATTGAGAACCAGGTGTTAGTTCTACTTCTGTCGCATCATCTAACTGAAAGCGTTTAGGTTCTTCCCCTATAGCTACAGTATACTGAAGTGTATCTTGAAACAGAAAATTGGAGGTTAACCACACACTAGTGCATATCAACCCTAAAAAAACGACAAACAGCAAAACAGTTTGCTGACGTCTTTGTCTTTTCTTGCGAACCAGTGTTTTGAATTTTATACTACTAAAAATTCGCTGTTTTAGTTGTTTGTCTTGTCGAACAAGTTCGCTTGTTGTAAACGCTTGTTCTTGTAGTTTCTGAATAAAATCATCTACTGTCTTTTGCTCTTCTTGTGTAGCGGTTTGATTCAGGTATTTCTCAAAAAGTTGTCTAAACTTATTAATCATGGGTCTCTTAGGTTTCTATAACTAAGAGTGAGACTTGACTCATTCTCCCCATCCCTCTAGTTGTTTCTTAACAATTAGATAACATACCCTTTGATCCAAAACCTATACATAACCTAAGTTTGACTAATAATCAACAGTACAGTCATCACATCAACAGCATAAGGTAAACTTGTTTTCAAGCTCTTTATCGCTTTATGGATTTGTTTATCTACCGTACTTTCAGATATGCTGAGTTTTTCCGCTATTTGTCTATAGGATAGATGGCTGACATAGCGCAACTCAAATACTTCCAAACACCTTTGAGGGAGTACCTCTCTAGCTTTGGCAAAAACAAGATGTACCAATTCTTCCTTATAATACCCCTGCTCTTCTTCTGACAAGGACTCATTTTGGGTAAGTACATGATAAACTGTTTCAATTTGAACCGTATCAAAATCAATTAACTTTAGAGCTAGAAGGCTACGATTTCTCACACTACGCAATAGATAGGCCTTGGGATCTAAAATTGTCAATTGATGAAAGTTATTCCATATTTGTACAAAAACATCCTGCACAACATCTTCCGCTATCAAGTGATCGCGAACAATATTACACGAATACGTATAGAGTTCATCCCAATACAGTTCAAAGTAATCATTGATCCATTTATCCTTTTGATCCATTTCGTTCTCATTAGTTCAAGCCAAAGGTATATCGCAAGAGATTGGGGAAGATTATGGCGCTATTACTAAACTGTTACTTCAATATTAGTTAACTTTTGAGTAAAAATAAAATAGTTCATAACTGACAAGATCGCCTAGGAATATCTCGTATTTTTGTAAAAATTTAGAAGCACATGAAGCAATTTTTTTACACCCTTTTCACCTTTTTACTTTACAGTACCTCATCCTTATTTGCTCAAAACCTCGAAATTATTCCACTAGGAGTATATGGTGGAGGAGATGAAAGTAATTTATCTTGCTATTTAGTAGGAGTAGAAAACAGCAATAGTTATATAGCACTTGATGCAGGAACAATACGAAGTGGAATAAATAAAGCGATTGAGAAAGGAACTTTTCATGTGTCTTTTGAAACAGTTCTTCAAAACTACATTAAAGGCTACTTTATTTCACATGGTCATTTAGATCATCTATCGGGCTTAATCATCAATTCTCCAGAAGATTCAGCCAAACCCATTTACTCCTTGCCTTTTGTTACAGCTATTTTAAAACACAATTATTTCACCAATGCCTCATGGGCGAACTTTGGAAATGAGGGAGAATCTCCAATTTTGGGCAAATACACCTATAAGAAGGTAGAACCATTTCACTCCTTTGCTATAGCGAATACATCCATCACGGCAGAAATATTTGAATTGAGTCATGTTAATCCACAAAAGAGCTCAGCCATTTTGCTAAAAAACAACAGTGATTATGTATTATACTTTGGAGATACAGGAGCCGATCGCATTGAAAAAACGAACCACCTTGAGACAATCTGGGAATATATAGCTCCTTTAGTACGCAATAAAAATCTAAAAACGATCTTACTTGAAGTTTCCTTTCCCAACAGTCAACCTGAGCATTTACTCTTTGGTCACTTAACACCTAAGTTACTTCAAGAGGAATTGAGTAAGTTAGCTCAGTATGCAGGACTTGAACACTTGAAGGATATAACGTTAATCGTTACGCATTTAAAACCTTCAGGAAATCAGATTGAACTCATCAAAAAGGAGCTCATGGAGGAGAATCCACTACAGCTTAATTATGTTTTTCCAGAACAAGGAAAAAAAATATCCCTTTAAAAAAAACCATGCTGTAAACAGCATGGTTTTTTTTACTTTCGCTTAAATAAGTAAACGAGTACAAAGACAACAAAAGATGGCAACAGCCACGGAACATCATAGTTGTACAGCGGAATCTTTCTCAATCCTTTATCGATTTCCCACAACCAGCTATCTTGTGCTGCGACTTTCAACGTCATGGTCAAGAAAAACTGCATAATTGAATAAATAGTTGTTGCGATAATAGCTCCTAAGAAAGGGGCTTTACTTTTAACTATTTTCCCAAAAATCACTACGTATACTATTAAGGTAAGTGTAATAGGATAAATAATTCCCAAGAAAGGACCTGCATAGTCAATAATATCGTCTACACCATTAATGGCTAGAATAGCCGAAAATACACAAGTTGCAATTACAATAGTTTTATAACTTACTTTTCCTTTTGTCAATTGATTAAAAAACGTTCCAGTTGCACAAACTAAGGCAATGGCTGTAGTCAAACAAGCTAGGGCTATACACAAGGACAAGGCGAGTGTTCCCTGCGCCCCCAATACGTGATTGGAGATATACAACAGTAATTCTGTACGTTTTAAATCACCTGAGGTAGCATATCCCGAGGTAGCTCCCAGATACACAAGACCTCCATAAATAAACAGCAAACAAGAAGTTGCTACAGCACCTGAAAGAAACGTGGCTTTTGTTTTTGCTTCTGGACTTGTATAACCTTTCGCTTTTACTGCGGCAATAATGATCCCTGCATAAATGACTGAAGCCAATACATCCATCGTTTGATATCCCTCTGCAAATCCAATACGGAAAGACTCGACAGGATTTATTCCCGTGTCCTTTGTACTATCTAAAGGATAAAGGACACCCATAAAAATCATAATCGCCAATAGGATCAGTAGCAATGGAGTTAAGTATTTTCCGATAATATCAACTACTTTAGAAGGAGATATAGACAGGGCAAGTGTTACGCCAAAAAAGATGACAGAAGAAAGTACGGGGCTAAAATCGGGCCAAATTGGCACCAATCCTACTTCAAACGTAGTTGCCGCTGTCCGTGGAATTGCAACAAGGGGACCAATACTCAAAATAATCATTGTAGCTAATATAACTCCACCTGTCCTATTAATTCTCTTTCCTAAATCGGTAAACTCATCTCCCGACAACAACACGGCAAGTATTCCTAGAAAAGGAGCAATAATAGCAGTAATCGTAAAACCTGTTACTGCTGATGTCCAATCTTCACCAGTAACTAAACCAATGATTGGGGGTAAAATTATATTTCCTGCGCCGAAAAACATAGCGAATAGCGCAAAGCCTATTGTTAATATATTGCCGATTGACTTCTGTTTCATTTGTTTTTTTATATTAATTCGGATTCATTTTTCAAATTCTAAAAGAAATTCATTCTAGCAATACAAATATCATGCTATTTCAAACCCTACTTTGAATTATATTT
The DNA here is from genome assembly GCF_050522745.1 of Myroides sp. C15-4. Lineage (NCBI taxonomy): Bacteria > Pseudomonadati > Bacteroidota > Flavobacteriia > Flavobacteriales > Flavobacteriaceae > Myroides > Myroides sp. C15-4. The sequence continues at coordinate 17,974 of NZ_JBMVQX010000037.1, forward strand.
GACAATATAAAATATTAATTACATATTTTATCACAATTTTTCACATTAATATTCACCCGAAAACTAGTATAAATCACCTATTTTTATTGTTTTATTCTAAATCGCCTACTCATGTCAATCTTATTTAAGACGCAGCGTTTATCCATTTGTCCCATTATTTTAAAAGAGGATTTCGTTTCCCTATTAGTCTTACACAATCACGAAGCGACCATGCGTTGGATTCCCAACAACAAATCTATCTGGACCTTTGCAGATCTAGAGAAGAAGTATCAAGTAAATCAAACGCAATACGATCAACAGCTTGGGATATACAAAATCGTAGGGCAAGATCAAGAAGGTACCTATACTATAATGGGAGAAATTGGACTATTTCCTTGTCTAGATCATCCAACACACATAGAAGTTGGATATATCCTACACGAAACCTATTGGAAAAAGGGATTTGCCACTGAGTTATTACGTGGATTAGAGCAATTCATTCAACAACATCTAACCTATACTCATATTCGAGCTCAACTTTTTGAGGCCAATGGCAATTCTAAAAAACTACTAGAACGATGTTCCTTTAGCCTAATAGATGCTGTGCCCATTGATACAATAAATACTAAACTTATTTACAGCAAGGCTATTAATCGAGCGACCAGCTGATTATTGTTTAACATCCTCAGATTTATATTGATTGCTTGGCTGACGTCTATCAAAGCGATTTAATATCCAACCTCAACTAATGGAAGTTGGATATTGAAAACCTACCCTTTGTTTCGGCTTTTTTATGTCGTAACACTTCTCCTTTTTAGCCTGTAATTGCCTCTTCTTTTCAACAATGACACCTGACCTACATGAGCGGTTGCAAAAAATTAAAAAGTCTTCTTTTTTAAAAACAGTTAAAAAAAGAAGCTTCCTTTTATTCACTAAAAAACAAGAGATAGTTTCTACTTTCAGTAGTTCAACTTTCCCTACATCTTGTTTATTATTCTAATCCCCTTTCTCTTATCATTAAAAAGTACCAGTAAAAACCTCAACCTTAGATTAAACCAATTAAATTTTACTCGTGCTTTTGCATTTAATTGACAATAAAAAACATGAACACTTACTGAAAACACATTACACAGGGGACAAAATACAGTATAAAAACATATTATTAAAAATACATAAAAAACACAACAAATAATACATTTTAATCAAACATAAAGTTAGAATAATACATAATTTTACCAATACCTATAAAACACAAATAAATAAGATCACGCTTTAATGATACTAGAGTCTATATGTAAGAAACCAATAAGCGAAAAAAATGACAAATTCAACCCCAAAGATAAAATTGGATGATATCAATCAAGATCTGCCGACCATATTTAACATAAAAGCAAAGGAATTTGCTGTTTTCACTCAGAAAGAAGGCAAAGAATTACTCATGCCTTATAACATGAAAACACATTATAAGGTATCCTACTTAAACAGCAAAAGTAAGTTATTTTGTGGTACAGATACACAGGAGTTTAGTGGTCCAATTTTATTTTTTTCAAATCCATTATCTACCTATACCCTTGAGCCAATATCCGAATCACCAGATGGTTTTTTTTGCTTATTCACCAATAATTTCCTTGGTTTCCAGAGCAATGGGATTCGCTCAACGCTACACACCTTACAAGCTACACCTATTTATGCTTTAGATTTAAAACAAGATCGGATGATTCGAGATTTATTTGAAAATTTAATAATAGAAAACAACCAAGATTACCCCTTGAAACAGGATATTTTGCGGAATTACGTAGAAATTATTATTCATCAGGCCAATAAACTAAAGAGCAGCTATACCTTAACAGAAAATAAAAATGCCACCAATCGATTATGTGCGCAATTTTTAGAACTGGTAGAGAAGCAATTCCCCATCATCGACAAGCATCAAGTTGTTCGATTAAAAACGGCCGCAGATTTTGCGGCTGTATTAACTGTTCATACCAATTACTTAAATTTTGTAGTGAAGCAAACCTTGGGAAAATCGACTACGATGATTATTCAAGAACGAATTCTGATTGAAGCTCAACGACTATTAAAAAATTCCACTTTAAGCGTTTCAGAAATAGCTTTCACCTTAGGTTTTGAATACGCAACCTATTTCTCCAGTTTTGTAAAAAAATACACGGGATATTCTCCCAAACAACTACGACAATAATAAATTCTCGTTCTAATAGTAGGTAAAGACGCAATGAAAAAACTCCTTTATACTTTGTTAGAAGTTCTTATACATACTAATTTTTAAATAGGGTCGTTTCAGCAACCAACGATCCTATTTTTTCTTTTCTTTACAGCGCCACATAGCAACTGTATGCGGTAGCTCTTCGTGCTTTTTGTTAATTGTACTAGCCTTCCCTCTCTTTCTACAGGTAATCACTATTTTTATTTTGCATAAATAATCCTTTTTTTAACATTACTTGCAATTAATACTAGATATTTGTTTTTGCAATCGATTAGACATAATATCCTAATATATGACAGTTCACCTCATCCTATCTGACAAGACATCCAAAGCCAAAGAGAAAGTAGAACTTCTATGTGTAGGTCTTCTAAATAACACCCTACCCTTATGTAATTTTATCGAAGAAATTCAACTAGCGAAAGATTCAATAAAAGCAACGTGTATCGAAGCCTTAGCACATGTGGCGAAACAAAACCCAAAGGTATTATCAGAAGAGATCTTGCTCTTACTCATCGAGCATTTAGCATCGAAAGCACCACGAATAAAATGGGAATGTGCCCAAGCCATTGGCTATTCTATTTCACATTTTCCTAATCACTCCCAACTTGCAATCGAATATTTAGTTGCCAATATGAATCACGAAGGCACAGTGGTACGTTGGAGCACTGCCTTTGCTTTAGGGGAAATTCTAAGACTGAACCAATCAACTGCTCCTTTCTTGTCCTCTTTACTCAAAGACCAGTTGGAAAAGGAAGAAAAAAAGAGCATTCAAAAAATATATCAACAAGCGTTAGCTAACGCAATCCAATCCTAATAAAAAATAATGATGAAAACGGAACCTACCAAAGAATGGCTAGCTACATACGAAGAAAAAAAGCACTTACTTGCTTCACCAACGAACTTTAACCACTATTTCACGGCGACGGAAATTTGTGAAAAAAAATTATTTCACCTTTCATTGGGTGAGGTAAAATTACCAACAGGCCGTGTTATTGTTCGCGATCCACTTGTTTATTTACAAAGCGATGCACAACCTTATTTTATTCCCGTTCCAAAAGGAACATTTCCACTGACGGTATTGGTTATGGAAGTGGACCAAGACCACTATCGCTATGTTGCCTTTCGCGTCAAGCTTTCGGATAAAGAAGCAGTTCAACACACCGAAGCTTTATTGGGAAATGAAGACCTTGAGCGTTTTGATCCGGGCGAATATTTTGGTTTTAATGTAGATGCAGGTTTAGCCACCATCGTAGATGAAAAAACAAAGGATGCCTATTGCGCTTTTGAACAACAGTGGATGGCTTCACATCCTGATGGTGATATCTACCATGACTATTTAGCAGGAGAATTTAAAAAGAGCTATGAGAATAATCCACAATACCAAAGATCAGGTGGAGATTGGATCAATTTTGCTATTCCTGGTACGGATTTATCCATTCCCATGATACAAAGTGGGTATGGAGATGGCGCTTATCCTGTCTATTACGGCTATGATCAAGACGGCGCTATCTGCGAAATCATTGTTCAGTTTGTCGATATTGAATTAACCTTTGAAGAAGAGGAAGAAGCATAAAAAAGGTCGCCTAGGCGACCTTTTTTAATCATATCGAATAGCCTTAACAGGCGATATCTTTGTTATTAAATAAGAAGGAATCAACAGAACGAGCATTGCTACAAGTACTACACCAACATTGAGTAGTATAACATCAGACAAACGAATGAGTACAGGGGCTTCACGTACATAATAAGACGTTGGATCTAATTTGATCAACCCTGTATATTTTTGAATAAAGAGCATCCCTAATCCGATAAGATTCCCATATAAAAGTCCTTTTCCAATTAAGTAAAAGGCATTATATAGAAATATTTTTCGCACACTCCAATTTGTAGCACCTAAGGCTTTTAACATACCAATCATTTGTGTGCGCTCCAAGATCAACACCAACAAAGCAACGATCATATTAATAGAAGCTACTGCAATCATAATAATAATGATGACTTTGATATTAAAGTCAAACATGTCCAGCCAACCAAAAATATTTTCATATTTTTCAACAATTGTTTTACTGTCTACCGTAGAAGGTAAGTTTAGGTAAATTTCACTTCCTTTCTCTTCAATTTGATCGAAGTCATTCAAAATTACTTCAAATCCACCTACCTCATCCGCTGACCAGCGATTTAAACGTTGAACATGGCGCAAATCACCAATAATAATATTTTCATCAAACTGCTGTAAACCGGAGCTATATAATCCTACGATTTCAAATTGACGAATATTGGGCACTTTATTCCCCCAATCTTTCATAAAATAAGTATTGACCTTATCTCCCAATTGAAAGCCCAAGCGATTAGCAACGTAATTAGACATCAAAATCTCATTGCTCATTCCCTCTTTCTCTAGCACAGGTAAACGACCTTGTTCTATGTATTCCTCAATTTCTCCAAAGTTATAATCCGATGTTACTCCTTTATATATTATCCCTTCAAAAGCTTGTTCTGTACGAATAATTCCTGCTTTAGAAGCAAATGGCTGAACGTTCTTAACCCCTTTCACCTCTTCAAAATTAGGATAAAAACGTTGGTTTAATTCAATCGGTTTTAGCGTAATATCTGTAATATTAGCATCATATTTAGTTATTACAATATGACCGCTGAAAGCTGAAATTTTATCTCTAATTTTGTGTTTCAAGCCCAAACCTGTAGCAACAGACACAAGCATCATGATAATTCCTAAAGCAATGGCTGTTATAGCGATTTTAATAATCGGAGCAGATACACTACTTTTATGATTCTTTGTAGTTACTAAGCGTTTAGCTATAAAATATTCTAATTTCAAACTTTGTTATGATATCAAATTCAACAGTCAAAAATACATTATTATTCTTAGTAACCCTATTGATTTATAGTGTAAATTCTTATTCTTTTTCGTCAGTTGTTCCTGTGATTAGTCCTTCCTCTACTACGATTGTTGTTGGTGCAGAAAACACAACGGCTTATTTCGACCTATTGCAAAATAAAAGAGTTGGAATTTTGACGAATCAAACAGGAGTCGTTCGCCAAGACCTCACAAAAAACAACTACACCTCAACCGTTGACTTTTTACTTCAACACAACATTAACCTTCTAAAAATTTACGCTCCTGAACATGGTTTTAGGGGAACAGCAGATGCAGGAGAATTAATTAAAGACGGCAAAGACACACAAACGGGGTTGCCAATTATTTCGCTCTATGGCAATAGCAAAAAACCATCAAAAGAACAATTAGCAGGCATTGATGTTTTACTTTTTGACTTACAAGATGTAGGGGCTCGTTTTTACACCTATATTTCCTCCCTACACTACGTGATGGAAGCCTGTGCAGAAAACGATATTCCGATCATCATTTTAGACCGTCCTAATCCAAATATTTCTATCATTGACGGTCCTACGTTGGAGATGAAGAACAAAAGTTTTATTGGGATGCATCCAATTCCAACCTTACACGGTATGACTATAGGTGAATACGGATTGATGATCAATGGTGAAAAATGGCTAGCTAATGGTATTCAGGCGAATTTAACTGTAATACCGAACTTGCATTACGACCGTCATATGAGCTATGCGATCCCTGTTGCACCCTCACCTAATTTACCAAATGATCAAGCTATTAATTTATATGCTAGTTTGTGCTTTTTTGAAGGAACCAATGTAAGTTCAGGTCGAGGCACTAATTTACAATTTCAAATTTACGGTTCTCCATTTTTGGAAAACATGCCTTATAGCTTTACTCCAAAGCCCAATGCTGGAGCCAAAGATCCAATGAACAATGGTAAATTGTGCTATGGTGAAAATCTAACACAAGAATCTCCTGTAAACAAATTAGAACTCAAATGGTTATTAAAAGCTTATCGCCAATCAAAAAACAAAGAAAAATTTTTCACTAATTTCTTCGTTAAACTAGCGGGAACCGAACAATTGAAACAGCAAATCACAGCAGGAAAAACAGAAAATGAGATTCGACAATCCTGGAACAAAGACTTAGTCGCATTTAAAGCAACCCGCACTCCTTACCTTATCTATTAGTAGCATTAACTTGTAGCTCCCATGAAAAAACTCCTATTTTCACGTAGAACTCTTTTGAGTATTGCAATTGCCATTGTGAGTATCACCTCTATAGCAATATTATTCTTGAGTATTTCTATCAATAGCAGCTATGAGGAAACCTATCAAGACATTATCAAAAAGAGTTTTAATCATCGAAAAAATGCCTTAGAAGAAGAGTTTAAAAAATTTGACAATCAACTACACTTGTTGACCAATCTCGCGCAAGAAACTGCACTAGATCAGCTAAACATTAAATATGATGTAGTCAATGAAATACAGCCATATAGTAACATACCAAGCTACAATTGGTATGTTGTGGTTGATTCGACCAAGCACCCCCAAGAGCACAACTTAACTGCTAATGCCCTATTGTCTTTAGATACCCCCTTTATACAACAGCTAATAGACAACCAACCGCAAACGAATACCAATACCTTTATTCAACTCCGTACTAATTTATATTGGGTAATTTGGACTGCTGTGGAAAGAGAAAATAAACGCATCTTGACCGGTTTTATCTTTGATCTAAAAGAGCTTCACAAGCACCTGACAACAATCGATATCACAACACCGAATTATGCCTATATTTTTGCAGCAGATGGCACATGTATTTATCATCCAGAAATAGACTTAATTGGGAAAAACATTTTTCAAGTTTCCTCCACAACGAGTCAAGATACAACCGTACATAAAAAAAACAAGTCGATTCCTCAAGTGGTTCAGTCTGAGTTTTTGAGCTTGGAGGTGTATCGCTTTTTCACCAGCTTTAACGTATCTAGCTTCAAAGGGTATATCAGCATCAACTTTCCAAAAGTCAATGTAGATGAAAACGTCATTCCATTAAAGCGAAATACCTATTTAATTTTTATCAGCTCAATTTCGATCATTCTCCTATTACTTTACTTTTACAATATAGAAAGCAAACGTGCCTATAAAGAACAAGAAGAATTGGAAAAAATGACGAAAGAAAAAGCGTTAATGCAGTTAAAACAGTTGAAAAATCAAATTAATCCCCACTTTCTCTTTAATTCGTTGAATTCATTGTATATGCTAATTACCCTAGACAGCGATTTAGCACAGCAATTCACGTTGAATCTAAGTCATACCTACCGGTATTTGATTCATTCACCAGATAGCAATTTGGTTGAGTTGGACGATGAACTCCAATTCATTGAACAATATATAGCCTTACAACGCATTCGCTTTCCAAAGGAACTTCACTTTGAAATCATCGATAAGCGTCAAGCGCCTACGCATACCAAGATTCCTTATTTAGCATTACAGATTGCAATTGAAAATGCCATGAAACACAATATTGCAACCTTAGAATTTCCCTTGCTTATTCAGGTCACCTTAACCAATGAATCAGTAACCGTAGTCAATAATATTCAACTCAAAGAGCAGAAAGAAGAAAGTGAAGGGTTTGGCTTATTCTATATTGCTTCGATTTACCAGTACTACCAAATCGACACCTTTCAGACCTATTCACATAATGAGATTTTTACGTGTGTTTTTCCTTTGATCAATTGTTAAAATATCCATTCACTCCCGAAATAAATCCACTCACTCCTGAAAATTTTAAGTTTAACGGGAAGTCCATTAGCTTTATCCCTTACTTAACTTAAACTTAACATTGTAATGAATCGAAACACGGTTAAACTAAGTATCAGTACTTTAGCGTTAATGGGTTGTTTGATACAAACGCCAACGGGCTTATTATACGCCAAAGAGAAGAAGACTGAAAAGAAAGCAGAGAAGAAAAAAGACCAGGAAAAGGAAAAGGACTCTACTGATACGAAAGAGAACAATTACGCTGATTTAATAAAAAAAGGAACTTACACCAAAGGGCTATTTAATGTTATTCAAGTCAAAACGGATGTTTATTTTGAAATACCGGATAGTTTATTAAACCGTCAGTTTTTGTTGGTAAACAAGCTGTCGCAAGTGCCATTAGAAATCAATGATGCAGGAGCCAATAAGGGGATGAATTATGAAAACAAGTTAATTACGTTTCACAAAGACACGCTTGCGAACAAAATTTGGGTAAAAACGGAAACGCCACGTGTATCTTCTCCCAAAGAAGATGCGATTAGCCGTTCTGTTGCTGACAACTTTATAGAATCTGTATTGGAAGTATTCGACATTGAAACACAAAATCCAGATTCAACAGCGACAGTAATTAAGGTAAACAAAGTATTTGATGGCAATCAAAAGAGCTTTAATGATGTTTTATCAGGATTGAGTTTACCTACTTCTATCAAGACGAATCTATCGTATATTGAAGGAATCAAGACATTTCCAGAAAACATCGTGGTAAAGTCTATGATGACAACCAGTGTAAATGAAGGGTCAGGTGATGTTACTGTTTCTTTGGGGGTAACGACGAATATTGTTCTTTTATCGAAAGATCCTATGCAACCGAGAATTGCAGACAAACGCGTAGGGTATTTTACGGAGAAACACTGGTACTTCAGCGATGCGCAACACAAAATGGACGAAAAGGAATTCATTACCAAATGGAGAATGGAGCCAAAAGAAGAAGATATTGAAAAATACCTTCGCGGAGAATTAGTAGAGCCAAAAAAACCGATTGTCTACTATATTGATCCTGCTACACCGCCGCAGTGGAGAGAAAAGATAATTGCAGGAGTACACGATTGGCAGGTTGCTTTTGAACAAGCAGGATTTAAAAATGCGATTACGGCAAAAGAGCCAACAGCAGAAGATACCGATTTCGATATTGACGACGTACGTTATTCTGTTATAACTTATGCTGCATCGCCAAAATCCAATGCCATGGGACCATCCGTGATTGACCCTCGTAGTGGAGAGATTATCGAATCAGATATTATTTGGTGGCACAATGTAATGACTTCCGTTCACAGTTGGATGCGTATTCAAACAGGTCCTATAGATAAAAGAGCACGGGCGAATAAATTCAGCGACGAACATATGGGAGACGCTATTCGCTTTGTATCCTCTCACGAAGTTGGACATACCTTTGGATTAAAGCACAATATGGGAGCTTCCTATGCTTTTCCTGTTGATTCGTTGCGTTCAAAGACGTTTACGGACCAAATGGGTGGAACTGCTCCATCGATTATGGATTATGCGCGTTACAATTATGTAGCTCAACCCGAAGATCAGGTTACAGCGATCACACCAAAAATTGGCTTGTATGATAAATACGCCATTGAATGGGGATATCGTTGGTACCCAACGCAAGAACAAGAAAAACAAGCACTTCGTAAAATGATTGAAGATCACCAAGAGGATCCTCTGTATTTTTACGGTGAACAACAAAGCTACTTGAATATTGTCGATCCTAGATCACAATCAGAAGATTTAGGGAATGACGCCATGAAAGCAAGCGAATATGGATTAAAAAACTTAAAAATAGTAGTAGAAAATATAATTCCATGGACCTATGACCAAGGAGAAGATTACTATGAAGCTGGAAAATTATACATGGGAGCTGTTGGACAATGGCAACTGTATAATCAACATGTTTTGGCTAATATTGGTGGTGTTTATTTAGATCATGCTGTATACGGAAACAACAAAAAAGCATATCAACCCGTGCCTTACGAAACACAAAAAAGAGCCGTTGAATACTTGAGCAAACATGTGCTTACTATTCCAAACTGGTTATTTTTCAACGACATCAATGAAAAAACATACAGCCTAAAAGATTCTCCTGTCGGTCCATACGAATATTCTCCTTACTCCCTAGCAAGAGAATTACAGTATACTGCTATTTATCACTTATTTATGGATGAGCGCTTACTTCGTCTATTGGAAAGTGAAGCCTTACAAACACAAACAAAAGGAGAAAAAGTATATACGGTTCAAGAGTTATTTGACCAAGTGAGAAGTGAGATCTTTGCCCCTACAAAAAAAGGAAAATCACTTTCTATACTAGAGCGAATGACACAAAAGAATTACGTAGATGCACTCATTATCGATGTGAACAAACTATTTGAAAAAACAAACAATAAAGGGTTAATCCTGGAGCAAACCTTACAAATGCCTACCTTGTGTAGTGTTTCGTTGAACGACAATAAGGTGCGCAACATCAACTATACAGTGATGAAGCGTGTTTCAGAAGTTACAAGTTACAAGAAAGGAGAATTATTTGCCATTCGAAAACTAGTCAACAAAAAAGCAAAATCAGGTGATGCAGCGACACAAGCACACTATGTAGATTTAGCCAACAGAATTAACCAAGCATTAGGTATATAAAACTAACAACCTTACTTAATTAAGAAAATGAAAAAACTATTTCTTTTATTTTCGTTCTTTACCCTAACTCTTACGTTAGCGCAAGAGAAAAGAACGATTACAGGTTTTGTTCAAGATGCGAGCGACAAATCGGGCTTACCAGGAGCATCTGTCATTGTTGAGACACAAAGTGTATCAACGGAAACAGGTCAGAAAGGTATTATCGAAAGCACAAGTATTGGAACAATGACTGATTTCGATGGTAATTTTACCCTTGATCTTCCAAAAGATACAAAAGCCATTCGTATAAGCTTTATTGGTTATGCGTCTAAATTAATCCATTTAACGACTAAAACACATTATAACGTTGCCTTAGGGACAGATGAAAACATCTTAAACGAGGTCGTTATAACCGGATATCAAACCATTGAGAAACGCAAGTTAACCTCTTCAGTTGCCCAAATTAGCATGGCTGATATCGAGCAAGGAGGAGTAGCTAGTGTCGATCAGATGTTGGCAGGACAAATTGCTGGGGTAGCTGTGACTACACCGACAGGAGCACCTGGTGGACCTGCTAAGATCCGAATTCGCGGTACTGCGTCTTTAAATGGTCCTCAAGATCCTTTATGGGTAGTTGATGGAATGCCCTTAGAAGGAAACAATTTGCCGAATTTTAATGATAAAGAAAATATTGATCAGTTGCAAAACTTCTCTATTGCAGGATTAAATCCGGATGACATTTTGGATATTACCATCTTAAAAGATGCATCTGCTACTGCTATTTATGGAGCTAGAGCTGCCAATGGTGTGATTGTGGTAACAACCAAAAAAGGTAAAAAAGGTTCGATGAAAGTAAACTTCTCTGCGAATACTTTCGTGAATGAACGTCCACAATTCTCAAAATTAAACCTGATGAATGCATCAGAAAAGGTGGATTTAGAACTCATGCTTGCTGGTAGATCTGATATCAATAATTTACGTTCAGGTCAAGGAGAAGTAGCGCGAATCTTAAATAGAAACAACGAATTAGATGCCTACAGAGCAGGTGGATTTAACTCGCTTTCTACAGAAAGTCAAAATGCCATTAACCGTTTGCGATTAATGGACACAGATTGGGGGAAAGAACTCTATCGTCCTACTTTTAATCAACAGTATGGCTTAAGCCTATCAGGTGGTGGAGAAACTTCGGATTACTACTTCTCTTTGGGATACTACAATGAGGAAGGAACTACATTCGGCACAGGTTTCGAACGTTATAATATTACGTTGAAAAACAACTTTCAACTAAGTGATAAATTAACCGCAGGTGTTTCTTTATTTGGAACACAATCGAAAAAGAAAAGCTTTATCTCGGATGCAGATGCAAGCATTAATCCAGCAAATTATTCGAGAAATGCTAATCCATACCTACAGCCTTACAATGAAGATGGAAGCTTTCAATATGATAAAGACATCAATGGGATTAACGATACATATATTCCATTCAACTTCTTAGAAGAGCGTCAAAATACAAGTTACGAGTTAGTAAACCAATCGCTAAAAGCTGTTTTTGATTTGAATTATCAAGTTTTTGATGACTTGAAAATCACCTCTCAATTAGGATTGCAACTTGAAAACAACGATACGGAGAAATACCTAGGTAAAGAAACCTATAATACGCGTAAATTCAGAGAAGGTAGTAAGTATTACGACAGTGCGTCAAAGCAGTTTAAATACCTAGTACCCGATGGTGGAATCATCGAAAACTTTGCAGACAACTACTTCCAATACAACTGGAAAACACAGGCAACGTATAACGCAATCTTTAACGATATGCATGAAGTAGATGTTATGATAGGTACAGAGATCCGAAAAGAAGAAAGAAAGCAGATTAAATCAAAAGGATATGGATATGATCCATTGACGTTAACGACGATTGATCTTGTACTTCCCGAGGGACATAGCAATTCAAACAAAAAACTATACGAAGCCTACAAGAGAACCAAAGGAGAAGATGCTTATGCTTCCTTCTTTGCAACAGCTTCTTATACCTACGACAGAAAATATACCGTATTCGGTAGTGTGCGTTACGATGGTTCCAATTTATTTGGAGTAGATCCTAAATACAGATATTTACCACTATGGGCAATTTCGGGGTCTTGGTTAGTATCTAACGAAAAATTCATGGAGAATGTTGACTTTATCAATAACTTCCGTTTACGCGCCTCTTATGGATTACAGGGAAATATTGACCGTACAACTTCGCCATTTGTTATTGGTGAATACAATTCAACCTCAATCTTACCAGGCTATCCAGAAAGTACAATTCAGGTAACTAATTTGCCAAACGGCACATTGAGATGGGAAAAAACAACAAATACCAACGTTGGTTTTGACTTGGGGTTATTCAACAATCGCGTGTCGATCGAATTTGATGCGTACAACAGAAAAAGTACAGATTTAATTGGGTTACGCGCACTTCCTTTTGAAACAGGTTTTGAGTTTACCAACATGAACTGGGCACAAGTAACCAATAAAGGATATGAGATTTCATTGACTACACGTAATATTGCTACGCCAACGTTCTCTTGGACAACCACATTCAACTTTGCTCACAACAAGAGTAGAGTGGATCGCATCCAAGTAAATGATGGCGAATATTTACCTTCAAGAGAAGGGCATGCTGTAAACTCTGTTTTTGTATTAAAAACGGCAGGATTAGACGACAATGGAAATCCTTTATTCTGGCAAAACGGAGAGAAAGTATCAGCTAAACAATTCTTCAAGTTATACGATGCATGGGAAGATATTATGCCAGGCTACATGGTTGGTTCAGAATTAAATGCAGAAGATTCAAGAGATCTATTTACTTATGCAGGAGATCGCGATCCGAAATTTACTGGAGGTATCATTAATACATTCAAAATTCACAATTTTGATTTTACCATTTCTGCAGCTTTTAATTTAAAACAAACGGTATTGCGCACACCTTCTTATAATTCAGCTTTGGTTGATCCAGGAAGAAATTACACCAAAGATGTATTAAATATGTGGACGCCAATCAACAACACAGGAACTCTACCAGGATTAACTGGAAATGATCCTTATGATGGAACTGACAACTGGATGTTGACCAAGTGGTTTGATTATGGTGGAGCACCAATCAACTACTACAACTATTTGGATATTTGGGCAAAAGAGACTAGCTATTTACGTATCAGTAGCCTTCGTTTAGGCTATACGCTACCAAAAGCTGTTTTAGAAAAGTTGCGTTTAGAGAATGTACGCTTTACAGTAGAAGGTAGAAATCTCTTTGTATTTGGTACCAATTACAACGGATACTTTGATCCAGAAACCTACGGAAATATTTACGCTCAACCAATCCAGAGATCATTCACTTTAGGATTAAATGTAACCTTCTAACCCTTTTGAATATCATGAAAAAACTATTTTTATTTATCGGATGCATCAGTCTAAGCTTAACAACCATAAGTTGTGATAAATTCTTAGATATTGAGCCAGAAGGAAAAATCATTCCCAAAACAACGGATGATTACAGAAAATTCTTAACCACGGCATATCAAGCTTACCCCAATCATAAATCGCTCACCACAGTGAGAACAGATGAAGTACAAATTAACATGATTGAGGACAGCGAAATTGTGACCATACGCGATATTTACGCCTATAACGATCAGAACCCTGATGCAAGTACAAAAGAGATTCCTTACGAAACGCTGTATAAAGTAATCTTTTATGCCAATTCAACCATCATTGATGGGGCTAAAACCATGCAAGCGGGAGAAGTGAAAGAACAACTTTTAGGAGAAGCTTATGCCCTACGTGCTTTAGCGTACTTTGACCTAGTTAATTTATTTGCTAAGCCTTATGATCCAGCAACTGCTGCAACTGCACCAGGTATTGTTATTTTAAATGAGGTAGAAGTCAACAGCAAAAAGCCAAAATCAACGATTGCTGAAGTATACAAACAAATTCACAGCGACATAGAAGAAGCAAAAAGTCGATTGAAAGTAAGCACATACGATGCTGGAACCAATTACCGTTTTTCTAAATTAGCTATTTACGCGTTAGAAGCTCGTGTAAACTTATACCAACAGCAATACCAAGCGGCGTTAACTAGTACGGCAAATGCCTTAGCTATCAAAAGTAGCTTACAAAATTTGAATACAACAAAAGAAGTATCTGTTGCAAATTTCAAATCAGTAGAATCTATTATGAATTTAGAAGATGTCTACACCCAAAATTTCAACAAATTCATCTATGTTTCAGAAGAGTTAAAAGCTGTCTTTGATTCAGAAAATGATTGGCGTTATACAGTTTCATTTGACAAAATAGGCGATCAACTTGTTGTGGTTAAAACGGGAAATGACGCAACGCGTATTACCTTTAGAACTGCAGAGTTGTACTTTATTCAAGCTGAAGCTTACGTATTTTTAAATCAATTGGATCAAGCTACCGTTGCCTTACAACCCATTCTTGAAAATCGATATAAACCAGAAGCTGCTGCTGCAATCCTCGAACAACTAAAAGGATTCGATCAGACACAATACAAAACCTTTTTACTAGAAGAACGCTTCAGAGAATTTGCTTTTGAAGGACATCGTTGGAATGATTTAAGACGATTGGACCAACGAAAAATTGTTCACAAGTTAGGTAAAGATGAATTTACACTTCAACAAAATGATCCGCGTTATACCTTGCCGTTCCCAAGAAAAGCAAGAGAAAACAACCCAAATTTATAGCCGGTGACACTGCAAAAGCTACCAGAAATGGTAGCTTTTTTTATTTTCCATATCCTTGGAATTGAAACGCATTTTTAGAACATTGAACTTTTTACTATTTTTACCAAAAAAAGTGCGTATAGCAATTGTCGAAGATGAAGCTCTAGCAGCAAACTATCTTAAGAAATTATTACTTACTCAAGACATACTTCCCGTTGCGGTTGGTGATATCGTTATGCTTTCTTCAATCAAAGAGGCAACGACTTTCTTTTTTCAACACAATGTTGACTTAGTCTTTATGGATATTCACCTAGGCGATGGAAAAAGTTTGGAAATTTTCGACAAAATTGCAGTAAAAAGTCCTGTAGTCTTTATTACGGCCTACGAAAACTACGCCATTGAAGCTTTTAAACAATTTGCTATTGGCTATATCCTAAAGCCATTTAATAAAGTCGCTTTAGACGACGTTCTTCTCAAGTATATTACCATAACCAAACACTTACAAGAAGATCAACTCTCATTTCCTAAACGAACAACAGAACCCGATCCTACAAAGCTAAAAGATCGCTTCTTAATTCACGATGGTCATCGATTAAAATCAATCGAAACCAATGAAATCGCCTATCTATTTGCCTCTGGTAAACACTTGTTCTTACATACATTTGCGGATGAACGCTACATTTACGATGACACCATAAAAGATATTATTGCTAAACTAGATGCTAAAACCTTTTTTAAAATCAACCGTAGTTTTATCGTTAACATTCAATCCATTAAGGAAGTTATCCGTCATAATAGTCAGAAAATCGAACTTGTATTGAATGTACAAAGTGAGGATCAACAAAATATTTTTGTCAGCAAAGCCCATATTGCCAACCTTAAAGATTGGTTGAGTTAAATTGACTTTTCCCCTATCTTGGCTTATTTTTTTTGATTACATTTGAGTAAAAACAAAATACAATCAGAATGAGTATAGGAGATTATCTTGTCAATTTAGTTGACCGCATACTGGATTTCTTTCAATTAATCAAAGATTATGTTGATGACGCTTTGCGTATTTTCGAAAAAATAAAGGAAGTCGTTTTGGATATTATTGCCTATTTTTCAGAAGCTTTCGAAGATTTCACCCAAGAAGCTTCTACCTTATTTGACGATACGGAAGAGGATTTTTTCTTTATCTAATCGCGATCTATTTTAATACAATTTTCTTTTTCATCTGTTCCACTACTTCAAAAGCAGCTGGACAGATTGCTACATTTTCTAATGTCAAATTAGCTATTTGTTGAAATTTCTTTCGATCAGTATGCGGATATTCTCTGCATGCTTTAGGACGCACGTCGTAGATCATGCAATAGTTTTCAGCATCCAAGAACGTACAAGGCACTTGTTGTAAAACATAGTCGTTATCTTCATCTATTCTCAAATACTGATCGATAAATTGTTGGGGTTTTAAGCGTAAATGCTTGCTAATGCGTTCGATGTCTGCACTGGTAAATAAAGGCCCTGTCGTTTTACAACAATTGGCACAAGACAAACAATCTGTTCTCTTAAATACTGCTGTGTGGATTTCCTCCATCTGATAATCTAAATCTTTTGGAGGCTTCTTTTGTAGCTTCGCAAAATATTTTTTATTTTCATTATGCTTATCTTTGGCTAACTTTGGAAGCTGTTGCAGTATTTTATTCATTCTTTTATTTTTTGAAGGACAAAATTACAACAACTCTCTTTTTTATAGATTAAAAATCAAAGAAAAATGAAAGACCTCATTGGCCAAGCAATTTTAGATTACCAACTCACCCAAAAACCAGCTGTAATTCTAACAGAAACCGATATTTCTGAAGCAGAAGAAATGGATGTTTCCTACTGGTTTCGCTCTTATAAAGAGATGCCCGAATTAGAGCAACTTGCCTTAAAAAAGAGCAAAGGAAAGATTTTAGATATTGGTTGTGGTGCAGGTTCCCATGCCCTCTACTTACAAGAAAAGAATTTAGACGTAACAGCAATTGATATTTCACCGAAAGCGATTGAAGCTTGTCAATTGAGAGGAGTAAAAAAGGTACAACTCCTAAACGTTTTGGATCTAAAAGACCAACAGTACGATACCCTCCTACTCCTAATGAACGGAACGGGGATTTTTGGTCGCCTGATTCACATCACGCGATACCTAGAACACCTAAAGTGTTTATTGACTCCCACGGGGCAAATCTTAATCGACAGTTCGGATTTGATTTATATGTTTGATGAAGATGAAGACGGTGGAAAGTGGATTCCGATGGACAACAAGGACTATTATGGCGAATTGGTGTTTCAAGTACACTATAAAGGAGAAACAGAAGATGCCTTTGATTGGCTCTACTTAGATTATAATACGCTTCAAAATGCTGCGCATGGCAGTGGATTGGAATGTGAATTAGTATACGAAGGTGAAAATTACGAATACCTCGCACGATTGACAAAAAAAGCATAATGCATATACAATTGAAATCAAAAAAGCCTTAGCAAGTTGCTAAGGCTTTTTTGATTTCAATTGTATTACATTTCCATGTATTTCATCATCATTCCTTGTAATCCCATCCCCCATTCTGTACCAACAGCTTGACCTTTATCATACAAAACTTTGTTTTTTTCGTATAATTTCTTTCCAATTGGAGTTTCGTAGAGTTTAATTAATTCCTTCATTTCACTAGGCGTAAACTCACTCATATAGATTTCAGCCATTTGAGATTTGAAATCCACCAAACTAGCATCAAATTCTTTTTTAAAATCGGCGCGTTTCGCTTCTGGAATATTTTGCATAATTTCTTCCGTTAAGTAATCAAAGGTTTTCATTTGACCACTTACCTCTAAATATTTTTCAGCATCTGCTTTAAAAGCTGCATCCTGAGCAAAACCGAAATGTCCAACTAACATAAATGCTGCAACTACTATAATTTTTTTCATAATTGTATTTTTTGATCGAGTAAATATAAAACTATACTAAGGAATATCCAAGTATTTATGGGTCTGTAGCGAGATTTTCCACTGTGGATTTTTCTTCACATATTCGATAATCAAAGGCATCATCACCGCGCGTTTACTCCATTCAGTTTGCAACAAAAGTAGTGCATCTTTATTGACCTTAGCGGCTTGTTCTTCTGCAAAAATAAAATCGTGTTTGTTGTAAATCACTACCTTCAATTCATTGGCAGCTTCATACGCACTGCCTGTTGGGAGTTTAGCTTTTTTAGGCGATAAACACACCCAGTCAAAATCACCAGACATCTCATAAGCCCCAGACGTTTCTATATTGGTTTTTAACCCTGCTTCTTTTAATTTTCGGGTGAGATAATCTAAATTATACATGAGAGGCTCTCCACCCGTAATAACAGCTAAATTAGCCACTGCAGCTGCATCGGATACTATTTGTTCTATTGGGGTTAGCGGATGTAATTCTGCGTCCCAACTTTCTTTGACATCACACCAGTGACACCCTACATCGCATCCTCCTAAACGAATAAAGTAAGCCGCATGGCCCGAATAAAAGCCTTCTCCTTGAATGGTGTAAAACTGCTCCATCAAAGGCAATACGCGTCCTTCTGTTAATGCCTTATTTTCTAGGTCTTCCTGTATCATATCAAACGAATTATTTACGAGTAACTCCACTTTTTACAACGTAGAATTACGTTGCAAATATACGGTAAAAACGCGAATCTCCTGTTTTCTATTCGCTTATTCCTCCATGCTAATTGGAAGTAAACACAGCACACCATTACCTCCTCCCTTCGATTAAAATTAGCGTCAATACAGAACAAAAAAAATCCAGAGGGATATCCTCTGGATTTTTAAGTATAAAAACGAATAAACGCTTATATTTTATTACGCTTACGATCTGTTTCTTTTAAGAAGATTTTTCTCAAACGAAGTGATTTTGGCGTTACCTCAACGTACTCATCTTTTTGGATGTATTCTAAAGCTTCTTCTAATGAGAATTTAATTGCCGGAACAATTTTTGCTTTGTCATCAGATCCAGATGCACGAACGTTTGTCAATTTTTTCGTTTTTGTAACGTTAACTGTCATATCATCTCCACGAGAATTTTCTCCAATTACTTGTCCTTCGTATATATCTTCGTTTGGATCAACAAAGAATTTACCGCGGTCTTGTAACTTATCAATAGAATAAGGAATTGCTTTACCATTTTCCATTGAGATTAAGGATCCGTTGATACGACCAGAAATTTCTCCTTTGTACGGTTGGTACTCTAAGAAACGGTGTGACATGATCGCCTCACCAGCCGTTGCTGTTAACAATTGATTTCTCAATCCGATAATACCTCTCGAAGGAACTAAAAATTTAATGATCATACGGTCTCCTTTTGGTTCCATACTCAACATTTCTCCTTTTTTCAACGTTACGTACTCTACTCCACGTCCTGACAAGTTCTCTGGAATATCGATCGTTAACTCTTCTACTGGCTCACATTTAACCCCATCAATTTCTTTGATGATTACTTGTGGTTGACCAATTTGAAGCTCATATCCTTCACGACGCATTGTTTCGATTAAAACAGATAAATGTAGTACACCACGTCCGAATACCATAAATTTATCCGCACTGTCTGTTTCATTCACGCGTAGCGCTAAGTTTTTCTCTAATTCTTTATTTAAACGGTCTTTAATGTGACGAGATGTTACAAATTTACCTTCTTTACCAAAGAAAGGAGAGTCATTAATAGTAAACAACATACTCATTGTTGGCTCATCAATTGTAATGGTTGGCAATGCTTCTGGATTCTCGAAATCAGCGATAACGTCTCCGATTTCAAATCCTTCTACTCCTACAACTGCACAGATATCACCTGCATATACTTCAGCCACTTTTTTACGACCTAATCCTTCAAAAGTATGAAGTTCTTTAATTTTAGATTTTACGATTTTACCATCGCGTTTAATCAAAGAGATATTCATTCCTTCTTTTAAGATACCACGGTGCAAACGACCAATCGCAATACGTCCTGTAAACGTAGAGTAATCCAAAGAAGTAATCAACATTTGTGGGCTACCTTCGCGTACTTCCGCTGCTGGGATATGCTCTAAAACCATGTCTAATAATGGTTCTAACGAATCCGTTTGTTGTTTCCAATCCGTAGACATCCAATTGTTTTTAGCAGAGCCATAAACCGCTGGGAAGTCCATCTGCCATTCTTCAGCGCCCAATTCGAACATTAAGTCGAATACTTTTTCGTGCACTTCTTCTGGTGTACAGTTTTCTTTATCCACTTTATTGATAACCACACAAGGTTTCAATCCTAAGCTGATTGCTTTTTGTAATACGAATCGAGTTTGAGGCATAGGTCCTTCAAATGCATCTACAATTAAAAGAACACCATCAGCCATATTCAACACACGCTCTACTTCACCACCAAAATCCGCGTGACCTGGAGTATCGATAATATTAATTTTAGTTCCTTTATAACTTACAGAAACGTTCTTTGAAACGATCGTAATTCCTCTTTCTCTTTCGATATCCTCGTTATCTAAAATCAACTCTCCAGAAGTTTCATTTTCACGAAATAACTGACAGTGGTGTAATATTTTGTCCACCATTGTAGTCTTACCATGGTCAACGTGTGCGATAATTGCAATATTCCTAATTTGTGTCATATAAGGATTTTAAAATTATATTAGTATTTACTGAAATGTATAGTACAAACAAAAAAAGCCCTCATGGAATTGAGAGCTTAGTGTATGTCTTCTATAAACACAACCTATTGCTTCTTATAAAGCAGCAACGTGTTTTGTTAATTTAGATTTTAAATTAGAAGCTTTGTTCGCATGAATGATATTTTTCTTTGCTAATTTATCAATCATTGCAACAACTACAGGTAATTTATCAGCAGCATCCTTTTGATCTTCAATCAAACGTAAAGCTTTGATCGCGTTACGTGTAGTTTTATGCTGATATCTGTTTAATACTCTCTTTTTTTCGTTACTTCTAATTCTTTTTAAAGCTGACTTATGATTTGCCATTTTTTAAATATTTTATTAAGTCTATACTATTTTTTTCTGTAGTCCGTAGGGGAATCGAACCCCTGTTACCAGGATGAAAACCTGGCGTCCTAACCCCTAGACGAACGGACCAAAAAACTCGTTTTTGATTCTCGATGAATCTTGTAGTCCGTAGGGGAATCGAACCCCTGTTACCAGGATGAAAACCTGGCGTCCTAACCCCTAGACGAACGGACCA
>NZ_JBMVQX010000038.1:0-35986 GCF_050522745.1 Myroides sp. C15-4
TCATTTGATTGAACGATCGTTTCAAATTTGCTGTTGTCTACATTCACCCATGAGTTGGTTGAAGCATCCCACTCTTGGAAAATTACATCTCCAGTCGTTTGATCGTAAACAATTTTGGTAAATCCACCAGTTGTTTCAGTTAAATGCGTGATATAATCGTTAATTGTTGGATACGTACGTCCATCAACTGTGATAGGACCGTTCTTCACAATTTCTTCGAAATTGTTTACTACTCCACCCACTACATCAATCGCATAGATACCTGGCTGTAAGTTAGCAGGATCTACTGTTGTAGGAACTACTCCATCGTTTGCAGCTAAATACGCTTCTGATACGTAATATTGTTTATCGTTTACTGTAATGATTGTCGTTTGACTTTCATTATCTGTAATGATTTTCTTGAATTTACTATTAACTACATTGATCCATTGTTGTGTAGTCTCATCCCATTGTTGGAAACTAGCATTTCTATTTTCACTATCATAAATAATTTTAGTGAATCCTCCTGTGCTTTCCGTTAGATATGTGATGTAATCATTTACTGTTGGATAGGTACGTCCATCAACTGTAATAGGACCTTTTTGAACAAATTCTTGAAAATTGTTTACTACCCCTCCAACTACATCAATTGGATATACACCAGCAGGCACACTAGCTGCTGTCCAAGCGTCAATAGTAGCTTGTGTAGGCACTTCATTTGCTTGTAAATAAGCTTCTGAAATATAGTACTGTTGTTTTTTTGATGTATTCGACACGATTGTTGTTTTGCTTTCATTAGCCGCAACAATCGTTTTAAATTTAGCATTATTTACATTTACCCAAGATTTCGTTGCCTCATCCCATTCTTGGAAAATAGCATCACCTGTGGTAGCATCGTAAATAATTTTTGTAAATCCACCTGTACTTTCTGTTAGATAAGTGATATAGTCATTAATTGTAGGGAACGAACGACCATCTACATTAACAGGTCCATGATTAACAACTTCTTCAAAATTATTAACCACACCTCCTACTACATCAATTGCATATACACCAGCAGGTAAATTAGCTGTTGTCCAAGCATCAATTACCGCTTGAGTAGGAGCATCATTATCTTGTAAATACGCTTCCGAAAGATAATACTGTTGTTTCTTAGAAGTAGTAGAAACAATAACCGTTTTACTTTCATTTGCTGCGATGATGTCACCAAGATTAATTTCAACCTTGGTGCCATCTTCGCTAATGTAATACAATTTATCCCCTTCATAAATTACATTACCTTCTGTTGTTTTTACGATGTTCTTGATAAGATTAGTAACCTTATCTCCATCCATATGTAAGATATTTTCAAAATTATTTACAACAAGAGCAGGAATATCACTATCTGCTGTCAAACGTTCCCATTTATCAACAAACCAATAGTAGTATCCTGGTGTTATAGCAGCATTTGATGTTGTATTAAATACTAATAAGCTATTAACGTTCCCATTTGTAATTGTCTTTGTATCTTTTGTGTTTAACAAAGCCACATTCGGAATCAACAACCCTCGATTTGTCGCCTCAACTGTTAATTCAGCCGACTTGTTAGGTGTTGCTGTTCCAATACCCACCTGTGCATTTGCCGATATTGCACCCATTACAAGTGCGATTGGTATTAGTCTTTTTTTCATAACTAAATATTTTGTGTCGTATTAATCTTAATTTAATATACTCTGTTGTTACCCTTAGTAGCAAAAAGTAAAATGCTATACCTTTATTTTAAAAAAAATGGTTTCTAGTTAAAAAAGCAGTTAGCTACACTTCTTCTTTCTCCTTCCTATTCCTATCCCGTACTGATACTTTTCCAAGCTTTTACCCTGTACTCGAGACAGTTCTCAGGCTCTCATTTTTCTAGTACAAAAATCCACATTATATATATACTTAGTGTTTCAAATTATTAGAACGCACGACAAACCAACAAAATGAATCAAACACAACTTACTTAAAATCAACAATTTACATAAAAACAAAACAGATAGTTGTTGCATTTTCTATACGGACGTCAAAAAAAGCATCCAAACCTGATAAAAATCATAGAATTCAAACTCACACTCGTGTTTCATGTATCAAAAGCTTAGTTTTAAACCTGTTCTTCCTAGCCGAATTATAAAAAAATCAAAAAAAAACCACCTACACTAAGAATCTAGCTAAACTTTATCTCTCGAATTATTCTTAACACATTTTTCAGAATCAAACATTAAAAAAACATACGTTAGTTCCAATTATTAATTTAATGCGAGCGAATAATTACCCCAAGAAAAAGCCTCTCATAAATCAACGCTAAGACACTTTTTATTCTTTTTCCACACAATACACCTTAAAGGGTAAAAAAATGAAGCACAACGCCTATATGCGATTTAAAAAAATATTTTTCCTGTTTTGAGCCTTATATTTTGGTATTTTCCACCTTATCTCAATCGGAAAATAAAAAACTAGAAAAAAGAGAAGTCAAGAAAAACATGTATTTATTCTTCTAGTAGAGAATAAACAATATGTCTGGGGGAAGTCTTTTTTTATTCCCAGAAGAAAAGAACACCATTTTCGTGTTTGATAAATAGAGGAAATAAAAAAACCACGCCTTGGGGGCGTGGTTTACTTTTTCGGTACGTGTACTCGTTTATTTCTCGATCGTTTGATATACTTTTAAAGCTTCTTTCAAAACTTCTGCTGAGCGAATCAAATCTTCTTTTTTCAATACATAAGCCATACGGGCTTCATTTAATCCAACACCTGGTGTAGAGTAGAATCCAGCTGCTGGAGCAATCATAACGGTATCACCATTTAAGTCATACTCTTCCAACAACCATTTCGCAAAACTATCCGCGTCTTTTACAGGAAATTTAGCCACGCAATAGAACGAACCATTTGGCACTGTTACTTCTACTCCTTCAATTTCTTGTAACGCTTTGATAAATACATCGCGACGCTCTTTGTATTCTGTAATTACCTCATCAAAATACGATTGAGGGGTATCCAAGGCAGCTTCTGCAGCAATTTGCTCAAAAGTAGGTGGAGAAAGTCTCGCTTGTGCAAACTTCATCGCTGCACCCATCAACTCAGCATTTTTAGATACAATACAACCAATACGCGCACCACACATACTGTAGCGTTTTGATACTGAATCGATCATAATCGCGTGATTAGCTAATTCAGGGAAGCTCATCACAGAGATGTGTTTGAATCCATCATACGCAAATTCGCGGTAAACCTCATCGGCAATTAGAAACAAATCATGCTTAATCACCAAAGCGGCTAATTGCTCCATTTCTTCTCTCGAATATAAATATCCGGTTGGGTTTCCTGGATTACAAATTAAGATGGCTTTTGTTTTTGGTGTAATTAACTTTTCAAATTCAGCGATCGCAGGTAAGGCAAATCCGGTATCAATGGTTGACATCACTGGAACGATAGTCACGCCATTCGACGTTGAAAATCCATTGTAGTTGGCGTAAAATGGCTCAGGAATAATAATTTCATCTCCTGCATCCATAGTACTTCCCAAAGCAAACATCAACGCTTCTGAACCACCGGTTGTGATAATGATATCTTGTGCATTTACATCAATTTGATGCGCTTGATAGTACTTTGCCAATTTCACTCTATAGCTTTCAAAACCTGCAGAGTGGCTATATTCTAATACTTTAATATCCGCATCTTTTACCGCTTGCAAAGCGTCTACTGGAGTTTTAATATCAGGTTGACCAATGTTTAAATGATAAACATGATGTCCTTTTTGTTTCGCTTTTTCAGCAAAAGGAACCAATTTTCTAATCGGAGACTCAGGCATTTGGATGCCTTTTTGAGAGATTTTTGGCATGGTTAATTTTTTATTAATTCACTAAATAGCGACCAATCCTTGTTGATTTTTTAATCATCGATCAAATGAGGTAAAGATCTTTGCAAATTTAGTTTTTTTTACGCATAAAAAAAGTTATTTTCATTCCTAAATATTAAGTTAAATATACCCGTTTACTGGGCTTTTTGGTTATTTTTGTTCCATTATAAAAACAACGTATCAACAACTCATGGATAAAAAAATCATATCTTTTTTTTCCTCAACCCGACTAATGGCTGTTCTTTTCATCGTATTTGCAGTAGCCCTTGCCCTGGGAACTTTTATTGAGGATCGCTACAACACGACAACCGCTCGGATTCTTATTTACAATACCAAATGGTTTGAGATCATCATGTTTATCTTCCTGATTAATTTTATCGGAAATATCAAACGCTACCGTTTACTATCCAAAGAAAAATGGTCTACCTTTATGCTACATGCTGCCTTTATTTTGATTATGATTGGAGCATTTATCACAAGATACATTAGCTTTGAAGGCATGATGCCTATTCGCGAAGGCGAAACGGCTGATAGTATCTTTTCGGATAAAACCTTCTTAACTGTGATGGCCGATGGAGAATATGAAGGAGAAACAAGAAGACGTACTTTTGAAATGGATCAATACTTCTCGCAAGTAACTGATAACCATTTCAAAATGAAAAAAGACTTCAACGGCATTCCGTTTGAAGTTGAATACAAAGATTTTATCATGGCTGCTGAAGAGGTAATCGAAGCAGATCCCAATGGTACCAACTTTTTAAAATTAGTTGAATCAGGGGATGGCGAACGCCATGAACACTACTTAGAAGAAGGAAAAGCCGCAAGTATTCACGGGATTTTATTCGGTTACAATGCTCCAACGGAAGGTGCCATTAATATCTCTTCCGAAAATGGCGAATTCTTTATTGATTCACCATTTGAAGGAAATTATATGGTGATGGCTGATCAATCTACAGGAAGCGTAACAGCCAACGAAAAAGCACCCTTAAACTTCCGTTCACTCTATACGATGGCTGGTACACAATTTGTATTGCCTGAATTGCCGATGAAAGGAAAAACAACAGTGGTTTCTAATGGTGATTTCAAAGACCAAATGACCGCAGATGCCTTAGTGGTAACAGTACGCTCTCAAGGTTTAGAGAAAGACGTTGTTTTGAAAGGAAAAGCAGGTCGAATGGGTGAACCACAAGCCATTCAATTGGGGGATCTTGAATTTACCTTACTCTACGGTAGTAAAGTATATACTACACCCTTCCAAGTTCGCTTAAACAAATTTATCGCGGATAAATACCCCGGAACTGAAAAAAGCTACTCTGCTTTTGAAAGTCAAGTAACGGTATTAGACGGAGAAAACTCTTTTGACGCTCGTATTTACATGAACAATATTTTAGATTATCAAGGCTACCGTTTCTTCCAAGCGCAATTTGACCCAGATGAAAAAGGAACAATCTTATCGGTAAACCACGATTTCTGGGGAACTTGGATTACGTATATCGGATACTTCTTTTTATACGTAGGTTTAATTTGGATTTTATTTGATAAAAACTCGCGTTTTGCTGATTTAAAACGCAAATTAAACAAAGTGAGAGAGAAGAAAGCTTCTATGTTGACGCTACTTGTTCTTTTCTTCACTGTTGGCGCTTCGGCTCAACATATGCACGCACCAGCCAAACCTGATCCGGCTGTGATTGACTCAATCATTCACGCCAATACGATTAGCAAAGAACACGCGGCTAAATTCGGTTCATTGGTAATTCAGGATTACGGTGGACGTATGAAACCCATCAACACCTTCTCTTCTGAATTATTGAGAAAGGTGTATAAAAAAGAAAATTACCAAGGCCTAACGCCTGATCAAGTATTCTTATCGATTACGCAATATACGGTTGCCCAGCAAATGGAAGGGGCACCTAACTTCTGGTACTTCGCTCCAATCATTGAATTGAAAAGAGGGAATGACAAAATTACCGAAGTTTTAGGTTTACCAAAAGGAACCAGACATGCTTCATTCGTTGACTTTTTTGATGAAAAAGGAAACTACAAAATTGTAAAATACGTAGACGAGGCAAACCACGCCAGTGTGAAGAATCAATTTCAAAAAGATTTCTTGGATTTAGATGGTAAAGTAGCCTTGTTAAACGCTGCTTTTACTGGAAGAATGCTAGCCATCTTCCCTATTCCTAAACACGAGAATAATAAATGGATTTCACCTTTAGAGCTAAACGAATCAGGTATGACGGGTATGGATTCTACCTTTACGAAGAATATTTTATCTCGTATGTATGTTCCTGCTTTATTTGATGCAAAGAATTCCAATGATTATACTAAGGCAGACGAATATTTAGAACACATCAATACGTTCCAGCATTCGTATGGTAAAAACATTATGCCTTCGGATAACAAAATTAAATTTGAAATTTTATACAACCAGTACGATATTTTCAAAACGTTGTATAAATACTATATGCTAGTAGCCTTATTCTCTTTCATCTTTATTATTTGGACAATTTTAAAACCGAATAAATTGGCGAGTAAAGCGATTAAAGTTGGTCATTGGTTAACGCTATTCTTATTTGTACTTCATACCTTAGGTTTAGCCGTACGTTGGTATGTATCGGGTCACGCACCTTGGAGTGATGCCTATGAATCTGTGATTTATGTGGCTTGGGCAACTACGCTATTTGGTTTGTATTTTGGTAAAAAATCAGAATTGACAATCGCTTCAACGGCTTTCGTTACAGGAATGATTTTATGGGCTGCCCATTTAAATTATATGGATCCAGCAATTTCTAACTTACAGCCCGTTTTAGATTCCTACTGGTTAATTATCCACGTAGCGATTATCGTAGCAAGTTACGGTCCGTTTACATTGGGGATGATTCTAGGAATTGTTGCCTTGATCTTGATGATTTTAACCAACAGCAAGAACAAAAAGAAAATGGACCTCAACATCAAAGAATTAACCTATATCAATGAGATGGCACTAACCGTAGGTTTAGTTCTATTGACAATAGGAAACTTCTTAGGTGGTCAATGGGCTAACGAAAGCTGGGGACGCTACTGGGGATGGGACCCGAAAGAAACTTGGGCCCTAATCAGTATCATGGTGTACGCTTTTGTTATTCACGCTCGTTTGGTTCCAGCAATGCGTGGTACTTGGTTATACAACGTATTTAGCGTCGTAGCTTTCTATGCCATTATGATGACCTATTTCGGCGTAAACTTCTACTTAAGTGGCTTACACTCCTATGCATCTGGAGACAAGGTAATTACACCATCCATTATTTGGTGGTCTATCGGATTTGTTTCCCTACTGAGTATCTTATCCTTTATTCAGTACAGAAAACACTTGAAAAAATAAGTATATTTTCAAAATAAATAAAAAAGCTACTCCAATTGGAGTAGCTTTTTTTTTGGCTCTACTTCATTTCCCCTTCTTATCATTAAACCAAAATAAATCATCAATTCTATTAAATAAATATATAATAAAAATATTTTAGGCTAAAAACAACAATTAACAACCATTTATTTAAGAAATATACACTATTTTCATAGTCTATAAAAAAATCGCGCAATTTTGGATAAAAAACACAGCATTGAAGGATTAAAAGCCAATAAATTAAAAGTTCTAATCGAATTCTAATCTACTTTTAATTTCTTATTAATGCGACTCCAAAGTCCCTATAATATGGGGATTGTAATTTTGAACTATAAATTATGAGCAAGATGTTTAGACGTATACTAACCGCCTCCGTTTTAGTTTTTTCGACGTATATCGCCGTAGCACAGAAACCACAACAAGAGCTAAAATTGAGCAAGCAAGAAATAGAAACCCTATTTCTCGAACAAAATTTTGATTTATTGGTGAAGCGATTGGAAATTTCCCAAGCGGAAGCCCAGTTGATTCAAGCGCGTCTGTGGCCCAATCCTTCCTTTGAAATATCAGAGGTCAATGCATGGCGAACAACAGACATCGAAGAACAACCCAACATCGTTGGAAATTGGGGATCTTCCCAACAAATTTCGTTACACTTAGAGCAAGAAATAGAAACTGCAGGAAAAAGACGCAAACGCATTGACCTACAAAAATTGACGGTTGAAGAGCGTCAAACGGATTTTGAAATTGTCTTACGCGAGTCTAAACTCTCCTTGCGAAATACGCTAACAACAATCCAAATGCTGCAACAACAACAAGCAGTCTATCAAAATCAAATCAACAATACTACTTTACTTATTTCAGGTTATAAGAACCAATTGAATCAAGGAAACATTAGCCACAGTGAATACATCCGATTAAAAGCTGCGCAACTACAATTTAAAAAAGAGCTAGTCGATGGATCTAAAGATCTAGAAGAAGCATTGAAAGACTTGAAAAACTTCATCAATATCGGCTCAAATACGACTATTGTAATTACCGATGCTTTAGATGCTCCCAACAAAACAGTAAGTGAATTACAAGTCGAAGATTGGATTCTCCACGCACAAGAAAATCGCCCTGATATTTTACTTCAGAATAACCTGATTCAACAGGCGAAAAAGCAAGTGGATATTGAAAAAGCAGAGCGAATTCCCAATCTAACCTTTGGTATAGACTACGACCGCGGTGGAAATATTATGCGTGATTTTGTAGGCTTTGGCGTTTCTTTTGACCTGCCTATTTTTGATCGCAACAAAGGAAATATTAAAGAAGCCAAAATAGGTGTTGAACTTGCAGAGATCGAAGCTAAAAGTAAGAAAAACGAAATTGCAAACGACATTATTGAAGCGTTGAGAAACTACCTACAAGCCAAAGATTTATATGATCAAATCGACGACGATTACGAAGATCAGCTGGATAAATTACTCGATGCCTATGTCAAAAACTTCCAGAAGAAAAATGTTAGCATGATTGAATACCTAGACTTTGTAGAAGCCTATCTCGAGAATAAAAATATTTTATTGGAAACTAAAAAAGAGTTACACGAACAATTAGAAAACTTACAGTTTGCTGTTGGAAAAGATATATAACGATGAAACGTATACAAATGACTTCAAAATATACCCTTAGTTGCGCTGTATTAGCGCTATTGGCACTAGCTTCATGTAAACAACAGGAAAATACTGCTCCACAAAACGAAAACTATTGCATTCCTGAAGATATATCCAAAGGACTAAATTTCGCCAAAGTAACACAGCGTCCCATTCAGCGTACATTGAGTTTAAACGGTACTGTAGAATACAACCAAGACAAAACGGTTCCATTCTATAGCTTAGTTGAAGGGGTTGTACTAAGTGCAAAATTCTCTCTAGGTGACTATGTAAAAAAAGGGCAGCTCTTGGCCGAGATACGAAGTACAGACCTCAATGAGTTTAAAACAGAACTGCGTGCAACAGAAGCTGAATTAAAAGTTGCGAAAAGAGAATTAGAATCAGTTTCTTCCATGTATCAAGATGGGCTTGCCTCTCAAAAAGAATTGATGGAAGCAGAAGAAGATGTTCAAGTACTCGAAAGTAAATGGCATTCCGCTAAGAGCAATTTAGCGCTATTTAACGGACAAAATAAGGAGGGTATTTATCAAATCCTCGCACCACAAGAGGGCTATATCGTAACAAAAACTATTGTTACAGGTATGGCACTTACTGATACAGATGAACCGCTCTTTACCATTGCCAATTTAAATGACGTTTGGATCATGGCCAATGTATATGCAACATCCATGCGCTATGTCAAACCACAAGCAGAAGTACAAGTGAGCACACTGGCGTATCCAGATGAAAAATTCAAGGGACAAATCTCGACGATTTCACAAGTTTTTGACGCTGAAGAACGCGTACTAAAAGCGCGTATTGTTATGAACAACCATGAAATGAAATTGCGTCCTGGGATGTCTGCAGAAATTCACTTACTCCTGGACGACAATCAAGGAGAAGCTTTAGCTGTGCCCAATAACGCCATTATTTTTGACAACAATCAAAACTATGTAGTTACTTATAAAGACGCTTGTCATCAAGAAATTCGTCAAATTACACCTTTGACTAAAAATCAAGAATTCACTTATATCTCTGGTGGTGTACAAGAAGGAGAAACGGTTATCACAACCAATGAGCTGTTAATTTACAACCAATTAAACAATCATTTATAACCCCCTAAAGAAGAGTAAAAAATGCAAAAATTTGTCAAAAATATTGTAGCTTTTTCCCTAAAAAACACGTTCATCGTCCTTTTTGGTGTGTTGTTATTGTTATTTGGTGGAATTTACAGCTACATGCATACGCCTATTGAGGCATTTCCGGATGTAACGAATACCCGAGCGCGTATCATTACGCAATGGCCAGGTCGAAGTGCAGAGGAAATTGAAAAATTCATCACCCTACCGATTTCCAAAGAGATGAATACGATTCCCAATAAAGCGGAAGTTCGCTCAATCTCCCTCTTTGGTTTATCCGTCGTTACGGTTATCTTCAACGATGAAATTGACGACTTTTACGCCCAACAATATGCGTCAAACCGCATGGGAAACGTCAATCTTCCTGATGGAGCTGATTTTGAAATCGAACCGCCTTCTGGAGCAACTGGAGAAATTTTCCGTTACATCATCCAAAGTGATCTACCAATCAAAGAAGTTACTTCCATTCAAGACTGGGTAGTAGAAAGAGAACTCCTTGCTGTTCCAGGAGTAGCAGATGTTGTTAGTTTTGGAGGTGAAGAAAAAATATTTGAAATTCAAATCAATCCTACGGAATTAGTTAACTATGGTCTATCTCCTTTGGATGTATATGAGGCCGTTGAAAAGAGTAACATCAACGTAGGTGGAGATGTCATTCAACGCGGAGATCAAGCGTATGTTGTACGCGGGGTGGGTCTACTAGACAATATCGAAGACATCGAAAATATCCTCATTGAAGTAAAAGGAAATACGCCTATTTTGGTCAAACACGTAGCCAAAGTAGAAGTTAATGCAAAACCAAGATTGGGACAAGTAAGCTTCCAAGAGGAAGACGATGTAGTACAAGGAATTGTAGTCATGCTTCGCGGTGAAAATCCCAGTGATGTTATCAGCAAGTTAAAGGATAAAATTGACGATTTAAACAACCGTATCTTACCTAAAAATGTAAAAATTGTACCGATTATCGATCGTACAGATTTGGTCAATACAACCGTACATACAGTAACCAAGAACCTAATTGAAGGTGTTTTACTGGTATCGGTTATTGTCTTTATTTTCTTGTACAACTGGCGTACGACCTTTATTGTAGCTACTGTTATTCCGCTGTCCTTCTTGTTTGCGATCATTATGTTGAAGATTCAGGGACTCCCTGCCAATCTAATCTCCATGGGCGCCTTGGATTTCGGTTTACTACTCGAAGGAACCCTTGTTATCGTAGAGCACGTCTTTGTGGGGCTCGAAAAGCAAGCCAAAGTCGTGGGAATGAAGCGCTTTAATAAAATGTCCAAATTAGGAACCATTCGAAAAAGTGCAAGTGGTGTAGCTGGGTATATTTTCTTTGCGCTCTTGATTTTAATCGTCGCGCTAATGCCTATCTTCTCCTTTGAAAAAGTAGAAGGAAAAATGTTCTCTCCCCTAGCGTTTACCTTAGGTTATGCTTTGTTAGGTTCCCTAATTTTAAGCTTGACTTATGTACCTGCCATGTGTAAACTCTTGTTGACTAAAAACATTGAGGAAAAAGAAAACTTTATCTCTAGATTCTTTAAAACCTCTATTTACAAGATGTTCAACTGGAGTTTCTATCACAAAAAACTAACTTTTGCCTTATTTGGTATAATTCTAGTGGTTTGTGGTGTGCGTTTTCATTACTATGGATCGGAATTTTTACCGAAATTAAACGAAGGAGCCATTTATATTCGCGCCACTTTGCCTAGTAGTATTAACTTGAATGAATCCGTGCGTTTAGCAAAAGAAATGAAAGGACTATTACGTGAATTTGACGAAGTAGAATTCGTTTTAACCCAAACGGGACGTCCAAATGACGGAACCGATCCCACGGGATTCTTCAACATTGAATTTCACACCCAACTCAAACCAGAAAAAGAATGGAAACGCTCCATTTCGAAAGATGATTTACTCGAAGAAATGCGCCTTTCCCTTGAAAAATACCCTGGAATCAATTTTGGTTTTAGCCAACCGATTCAAGATAATGTCGAAGAGTATGTTGCAGGAGTGAAGAGTTCCTTGGTTATTAAAATCTTTGGCGATAACCTATTCGACTTAGAAAAATACGCTACACAAGTTGCTCAAAGCATTAAGGATGTTCCCGGTATTACGGACTTAAATATTTTTAAAAATATAGGTCTCCCAGAACTGCGAATTTCCCTTAGTGATTCAAAAATGGCCAAATATGCAGTTACCACAGCAGATGCACAAGCAGTGATTGCAATGACCATCGGTGGACAAGCGGCAACGACTTTCTATGAAAATGAGCGAATGTTTGATGTTGTCTTGCGTTTCGATAAAGATTATCGCGATTCGGCAGAAAAAATTGGCGAAATTTTAATTCCAAGTTTAGATGGTAAACAAGTGCCTTTAAAAGAAATTGCAACCATTGATTATCACACAGGCCCTGCCTTCATCTATCGCGAAGGAAATAGCCGCTATATTGGTATTGGATTCAGTATCGAAGGGCGTGATTTAGGTAGTACCATTGCGGAAGCAAAAGCAAAAGTAGAAAAAGAAGTTCACCTTCCTGCTATCAACAAAATGGAATGGGCTGGAGAATTTGAAAGTAAAGAACGAGCAGCCAAACAATTAATTCTTGTGGTTCCCGTATCACTTGTCTTAATTCTAATCCTGCTTTACTTCAACTTTGGTAATGTCAAAGACACTGCAATTGCTTCCTTAACCTTGCCTTTTGCCTTTATTGGTGGATTTATTTCCCTTTGGGTAACAGGAACAACATTCGGAATTTCTGCGGGAATTGGATTTATTATCCTATTTGGGGTATCAACCATTGATGGCATTGTCCTCATTGGAGTAATGAAAGAAAACCTAAAAAAGCGAATGTCTTTGGAAGAAGCTATTCGAGATGGAGTAAAAAGCCGTATTAGACCCGTTATTATGATTGCTTTAATGGGATCTATGGGATTACTTCCAGCTGCTTTATCTAATGGCATGGGATCTGAAATTCAAAAACCATTAGCCATTATGATTGTTGGGG
Organism: Myroides sp. C15-4; assembly: GCF_050522745.1. Classification (NCBI taxonomy): domain Bacteria; kingdom Pseudomonadati; phylum Bacteroidota; class Flavobacteriia; order Flavobacteriales; family Flavobacteriaceae; genus Myroides; species Myroides sp. C15-4. Next base: position 13,007 of record NZ_JBMVQX010000038.1, read on the forward strand.
GGTTAATCATTGGTATGATCCTAGCCTTTACTATTTTACCTCAAGTATTTTACTGGGCGTATAGAGACAAACGTGACGGAAAATGAGAAATGGAAAATGAGAAATGAGAAATGGGAGATGGGAGATGGGAAACCGAAACGCAGTGTAGGTTCATCGAACGCCCAAACAAAATGTAAACTAGATGAGATAGATGAGAAATGGGTGAATTTTCTGAATACTAATAGTAATGTTATAAAAAAAAGCTTGAGTTAAAACTCAAGCTTTTTTTTATTTTTCGTTGTTCGGATTTTGGTTCACCACTCACCATTTACCACTCACCAAGAAACTAATTAGTAAACAATAACTCTCTATATTTCGTTAACGTCCACAATTCGTTGTCTACCATCATTTCTAATTTATCACTGTGGTAACGGATAATATCAAAATACGGTTTTACTACGTGGCAGTACATTTTTGCTTGTTCTTCTACATCTTCAATTGCATTGGCTATTTTGCGTTGATCTACCATTTCCGCTACTTTCGTATTTACTTGTGCGATGTGGAACGATATTTTCTTTAAGATACGCATTTGTTCTTCTGCATATTCTTTGTAATCTTCCGCTCCAAAAATTTCTTTCAATCCTTTTACGTTTTCGATCACCAAGTTTTGGTACTTAATCGCTGTTGGAATCACGTGATTTTTGGCGATATCTCCCAAAACGCGTCCTTCAATTTGAATGCGTTTTACGTACTCTTCTAATTCAATTTCGTAACGCGCCTCTACCTCAACTTTAGACATCACCTGCATTTCTTCAAATACAGCGATAGATGCTGGGTAAACTTTTGCTTTTAATGCTTCAGGCGTTGTTTTATGGTTGCTCAATCCGCGTTTTGCAGCTTCTTCTTCCCATTCTTTACTATATCCATCACCTTCAAATAAAATGCGCTCGCTTTCTTTGATGTATTCACGCAATACGTTGAAAATCGCTTCGTCTTTTTTCAATCCATCCTGTTCTACCAATCCATCAACTGCTAACTTAAACTCTTTCAATTGCTTTGCAACAATCGTATTCAATACAGTCATAGGACCTGCACAGTTTGCCGTTGATCCAACCGCTCTGAATTCCCACTTATTCCCTGTAAAAGCAAAAGGAGAGGTGCGGTTTCGATCTGTATTATCCAACAGTACATCTGGAATTTTCCCCACTACATTTAACTTCAGGTCGGTTTTTTCTTCTGGAGATAATTTACCGTCTGTTACTTCTTTTAATTCCTCCAATACTTTAGTCAATTGTTGTCCAATAAATACAGACATTATAGCTGGAGGAGCTTCATTTGCCCCTAAACGATGGTCATTACTTGCTGATGCAATAGCCGAACGCAACAATTCTTCGTTGTCATTTACTGCTTTAATCGTATTGATAAAGAACGTCAAGAACTGTAAATTGCTCTTTGGTGTTTTGCTTGGACTTAACAAGTTCACTCCCGTATCCGTTGCCAAAGACCAATTGTTGTGCTTCCCTGATCCGTTTACTCCTTTGAATGGCTTTTCGTGGAACAACACTTTAAAATGGTGTTTCTCCGCTACTTTTTTCATTACATCCATTAATAAAGAGTTGTGATCTACTGCTAAATTGATCTCTTCAAAAATAGGCGCTAGTTCAAACTGGTTGGGCGCTACCTCATTGTGTCTCGTTTTTACGGGAATCCCCAATAAAATACAGTGATTTTCTAAATCGTGCATATAGTTCAATACACGGGTTGGAATAGATCCAAAATAGTGGTCATCCAGCTGTTGTCCTTTTGCTGCTGTGTGGCCTAATAACGTTCGACCTGTCGTTAAGATATCAGGGCGTGAAGCAGCCAATGCTGCATCGACTAAGAAATATTCTTGCTCCCAACCTAAAGTTGGAGTTACTTTTTTTACGTTTTTATCGAAATAACGCGCTACCTCTGTTGCTGCATCATCAATGGCATTGATTGCTTTTAACAGGGGCGTTTTATTATCTAATGCTTCTCCCGTATAAGAGATAAATACCGTTGGAATACACAGGGTTGAACCAAAGATAAAAGCGGGTGATGTAGGATCCCAGGCAGTATACCCTCTTGCTTCAAATGTATTTCTGATTCCTCCATTGGGAAAACTTGAGGCATCGGGTTCTTGTTGTACCAATTGACCTCCATTGAATTGCTCCACAGGGTCTCCATCAAATTGTGTTTCGAAAAACGCATCGTGTTTTTCTGCTGTTGTTCCTGTTAACGGTTGAAACCAGTGGGTATAATGTGTTACTCCTTTTGAAAGTGCCCACTCTTTCATCCCCAATGCGATGTAATCAGCTAAGCGACGATCAATCTTAATGCCCAACTGTGCATTTTTAACCGCCTGATAAGCCTCAGGAGTCAAAAATTGGCGCATCGATTTGTCATTAAAGACATGATCCCCAAATATTAATGATTTTCTACCCAGTTCTTCTACCTTCACAGCACTTCTTGAGGCTGCTTTTTCAATTGCTCGAAAACGAAATGTTGACATAATTACACTTTTTTTAGGGACACCCCCTGTTTTGACTATGCAAAAATAAGAAAAAACACAAAAATTAAACACATACCCCCCTGTTTTTTTGTTACTTTTTTTTTATTTATTCACTTCAACACCATTCATTCTTATTTTTGAAGGTTGTTTTCTCCTAATTATAAAGAATACTATGCTAGTTCATCCCATTAGTTTTATCGTTGTTTTGGTGTTTGATGTACCTACACTTCCTTTCGGTTTCCCATACCCTCCAAAAAAAAGCGACAGTGGAATTCACTGTCGCTTTTTTATGTTTTAATACATTTTCTTTACTGGAGACTTTGTTAAGTCATACTTTAAAAGTACTTCTTCGTAACTCATCGGTTTTGCCGTTGAATCCTGTTTCACAGCTGCACTTTTTTGTATTGGATCTTGCCCTGCAAGATACACCACTCTAAAGATCATATCCGTAACGTATCCCGGATCTCCTTTAGGACCTGGTGTTCCATTAAACAAGCCTAAAGGTGCTGTTGCACGAGCTTCTATGGTAAAATCATTTAGTCCATATCGATAGATATACTCTAATTCTTCATCTTTTTGTGCTACCTGATCTTCTACAAAATAGCGGATTGGTAAGGGAGACCATATTGGATTTTTATCCTTATCTACCCCCTCAAATACGAAAATCATCACTGCATCTCCAAAATACACTTTAGTTGGATGTTTTACGACCTGTCCTGCAATATTTGCATTTAGATCTTGATTGAAATCCAAATGGTACTCGAATACTTGTGCTGGTTCACTTCCACCATTGGGTCCTTGAGGGCCCTGAGGTCCGCGAGGCCCTTCACAGCTTATCGTAAATAAACCGCCCAAAACCACTGCGCATACTAACATCAATTTTTTCATAAAATTTCCTTTTTACCTTTTTTCAAATGTATTGTTTTATTTTAAGGAAAGAATCCTTTCTTAAGAGATTTTTAGCACTTTAGCCCGCTAATAGTCAAAAAAAACACTCCTTTACTACTCTAAAATTAAGATTCTTTTGGTGAAGAAAAAAACAAATGAAGAAAAAACACCTTTAATTCATTCAAATTTCTAATTTCATATTAAAAATAATTAAAATCAATATGAAATTCTCAAAAAGGGATTCATTTTTAGCATCATATAAATAACACACCATCTAATAAATTGAGATACACCCTTTTACTTGGTTTTAATTAGCGGAATGTAATCTATTTTTCTATTTTTGACTTGCTAAAATAACCTTACTATGCATAGTTCCTCTAATCACCCTTATCGGGTTTTATTTTTTGTTTTTTTCCTTTCCTTCAGTCTTTTTGCCCAGCAAGAGAAAGATATACGAAAAAGGCAAATGGACTCACTTACCACCCTACTACAGCAACAAACGGTATCTGATACCTTAACGGTAAATCGCATGACTCAGTTAGCGCGTATTTTATCCGAGGAAAAAGAATTGGAGCTTGCAACAAGCTATGCTCAAAAAGCACTAAAAATTGCAGAAAAACTAAATTTCCAACATGGAGAAGCAAGCGCTTACAACATCATCGGACTCATTTATATTCACAAAAGTGAATTTGCCGAAGCCCTAAAAAATTTATTTATCGCCTTAGACAAATGGGAAAAATCTGGAAAAAAAAAGGAAATAGCCCTTTCTCACATCCATATTGGAAATGTATATGATTATCAAGGGAAGTATCCCGAAGCGATGAAGAGTTTCTATACAGCACTAAAACTATACGAAGAAATCAAGGATAAAAAGGGAATTGCAACCTCTTATGGTTCTATAGGATTTACTTATCACCGACAAGAAAAATTCACTGAAGCTTTAAAAAATCACTTTATAGCCTTAAAAATACGAGAAGAAATCGAGGACAAAAATGGAATTGCACAATCCTACAACAATATTGGGGTTACTTATGACTATCAAGGTAATTTTCCCGAAGCCTTGGAAAACCACCTTGCGTCCTTAAAAATCAAAGAGGAAATTGGAGACAAACATGGTATGGCAGGTTCTTATCTTAATATTTCTGCTATTTACGTAGTCTTAGGCAAGTATCATGAAGCACGAAAAAACATCGACATTACGTTACAATTATGGGAAGAATTGGAGTACAAATGGGGTATTGCACAAGCCTACATCAATATTGGGTATATAGAACTGAAACTAAATCGACCAGCTTCTGCCAAAAAGAACCAAGAAAAAGCCTTGATTCTTGTTCAAGAAATGGGAGTAAAAGACCTGATTAGAGATCTTCATTACAATTTTATGGAGATTGACAGTACCTTAGGGAACTACGAAAGTGCTTTTGAGAACTACAAACAGTACATCCAATATCGCGACAGCTTAATCAACGAAGAAAATGAAATAAAAAATCTAGAAACTTCCATGGGCTACGAATTCGATAAAAAAGCAGCGGTTATCCAAGCAGCGCTTGAAACAAAAAATTTACAGCGCAATGTGGCCTATGCGGGATTTGGGATTATGGTACTTTTAACCGTGCTAACGGTATATTTATTTAAATTGAGAGGAAAAAGATTAAAAGTTGAAAAACAAAACCTTGAGTTACAACGTAGGGAGATGGAAACCATCAAGGAAAACGAACAATTCAAAACCCGATTTTTAACCAATATTTCCCATGAATTCAGAACGCCCCTTACCTTAATCAATGGCCATGTGGAAGTATTAAAAGAGCAGGGACGTCCAGAAGATTTTTCTCATTTTACTGAAATTGAACAAAACGGAAAACGATTACTTACCTTAATTAATCAGTTACTGGATCTTTCCAAAATGGAAAGTGGACAGTACAAACTGAAATACAAAAAAGGAAATGTGATACACGAAGCTAGTATGTTGATACAATCGTTCCATTCCTACGCAGAACAGCATCATATTTCGCTTGTCCTTGAGCAAACTGAAGAAGCTAAAAAACTAGCAGAATATCCCTTCATCTATTCGTCAGAGGCCTTGGCAATGATTATAACCAATTTACTTTCCAATGCTATTAAATACACTCCCTCTGGAGGAAGTGTCACAGTTAATATGGACTGTATTGAAGACAAGTTGAGCGTGCGTTTTGTTGATACAGGTCAAGGTATTGCACCTGAACACCTCCCTAAAATTTTTGACCGTTTTTATCAAGTGGACGAACCGGGTCAACGTACGTATGCAGGATCAGGCATCGGATTAGCTTTGGTTAAGGAACTGGTTCTCTTGCATGGAGGAGAAATTGCTGTTGAATCACCTATTGAAGGAGGTTGTATTTTTTCCTTTTCGATTGAAAGTGCAACAAAAAAAGAAATTGAAAATAGTGAAGTTATTGAACCCAATACCTTTATTTCAGCAAAAGAAGAAATCACACAGACAAGCGAAGAACAGCAAAACCCAACGCGACCTCTACTTCTTATTGTAGAAGATCAACCAGAGCTACGTGCGTTTATTGTTCGCAACCTCGGTCAAGAATACCGCTATGAAGAAGCTATAAATGGAAAGGAAGGAATAGCACGCGCCAAAGAATTGCTCCCTGATTTGATTATCAGTGACGTGATGATGCCTGACGCAGATGGATTTGAACTATGCGAAACACTCAAAAACGATAGAGCTACCTCTCACATTCCTATTATATTGCTCACGGCAAAAGCGGAACAAAAAGATAAACTAACAGGATTAGAAACCGGAGCAGACGATTATTTGACCAAACCATTTTCACTCCAAGAGCTCAAACTCCGCGTAAAAAACATTTTGTCATTTAAAGAATTACTCCGCACAAAATTTAAAGGTAATTCCCTTCCAACAGTGGAAGAAATACCAGAATTGAGTAGCCGAGATCGAAAATTCTTGGACGATGTCACTGCCCTAATAGAACCTAATATTTCCAATGTACAATTTGGAGTGACTATATTGGCCGAAGGGGTATTTTTATCCGTCAGTCAACTTAATCGAAAACTTAAAACCATCACAGGGAAAACTCCCGCAGACTTTATTCGAACTATTCGCTTAGCAAAAGCCATCGAATTATTGAGAAATGGGGAAAGCGTTGCAGACGTTGCTTGGGCTGTTGGTTTTGAAGATTCCGTCTACTTCAGTAAGGTCTTTAAAAAACAATATGGTTTTCCACCTTCGTCAACACCAAAATAAAACGACGTATTCCATCAAATAATTAGTTCAATTCTAAACCTGTTAGGCCGTTTGACCTGACAGGTTTTTTATTTTACAAAATACTGAATTGCAATAAATTAAAAACAAAACCATTTAAATAAAGCTAAAAAAACACCTAGTTTTTGCGTGATTTTTACCAATGTGTTCCAAGGATAGGCTTGTACATTTGTATGGAAGGTTCAAATCAATTCGTTTGATTCTATTCGCACTTATTTAACAGGTTTAATTCGCTTAAAAAACAAAGAAACGAAGCATTTACTACCCCGATATAAAAATAAAAGCACAGGGTAAAAGAAGAAACTTATGCTATCTCATAAGCTTCATACTACCAGAAAAAAAACTATAAATCGGTTATACTCGGCTAAGTTCTCTCTTGTTTTTTAGACCTTTTAAACATTACATTTCTTACTATGAGATCAACAAAAAACTCTTCGCTTTTAAGTAACAAATGGGATTTCTGGTTAAATCATTCGCATTCAAAAAATCCCCAAAACAAAAGTAAAAACAAAGACAGTTATTATTTTATCTTCAATTGTGAACTGAATGACTTGGAATATACAAGTAACAGTATTTTAGATGTGCTAGGCTATTCGGCAGACGAATTTGATATGCATCATTTTTTCTTATCCATCCACCCTGATGATTTGGATTATTGCATTATGTGTGAACACAATTCTCATCAGCTAAGGAATCACCTTACTGACAAAGAACTTCTTAAACTTTCAATCTCTTATAGTTTTCGGATCAAAACAAAAACGGGGAATTATATCACCATCAAGCAACATTATCAAACCATAGAGTCGGATGAATACGGCAGAATGTTTAAAAACTTTGTACAACACGAGAGAATAGATGATTATAAGGTTAGACCAACTTGTGATTTTCAAATTACGAACAGGTTTAACAGCAGCTCCCTCAACTTAGATGCTAAATTTAAGTTGACCAAACGAGAAATAGAAATTTTAGGATTAATCAACGAAGGATACCAAAGCAAAGAAATTTCCGAAATATTAAACATCAGTCATCATACAACACAAACGCATCGCAAAAACATCTTGAGTAAAACAGCATCGTCTTCTCTGATTGAAGTACTGAAAAAAACAGGCAGGGTCAAATAGTGATCATGGGCTAAAACCAAAGTACAATGCCTGTTCTATTGGTTTTACTCCAAGGGATTTTATTCAAAATAGTGCACATCTTTGCTCTTTTCTACTTTTGTGCTTGGCGCAAAAAGAAAAACAAAGGAGTGAAAAACGCATTTTATCACTTCATTCCTGTATTTTTATAGAATAATTATTTAAAATCTGAACGAGATGACCCGAATAAGAATGGCTTGTATCTATTTTGCATTGTTAAGCTTCTCCGCTTTTGCTCAACACCTCAAACCCCTAGCTGACTTAGAAGAGATTCGACACAGCTTATATTTAGCCGAAGACATTCACAAACCCTATGCAAGCGATTCACTCTATTTACTGACACAGTATACCAATATCTATCGTTCACCCGAAATGGGATTGACCAATAAATGGGGACTCTATTACCAAGAGAAAACAGGCGTTGCAGAAGTGGTTATCCGCGGTTCTGTTAATAAAGGAATGAGTTGGCTTGCCAATTACTATGCCGCTATGGTCCCAGCACAAGGAACGATAGCCCTAACACCTGATCAAGTGGTTGACTATCGCTTTGCTGAAGACAATAAAGCAAGTGTTCATGCTGGATGGACCCTTGCTTCTCTCTATTTACTACAAGATATAAAACCTAAAATAGACAGTTTATACCAAACCAACACCAAGGACATTATTATTTCAGGCCATAGTCAAGGTGGTGTAATTGCCTATTTAATTACGGCTCAACTCAAACAATGGCAAAAGGAAGACGTCCTTCCTCAAGATATTCGGTTTAAAACCTATACACTAGCCGCACCTAAACCTGGCAATACCTATTTTGCTTACCAATATGAAAAAACCATGCAACAATGGAGCTATTCCCTTGTTAATACACAAGACTGGGTTCCGGAGGTTCCACCAACGACACAGCGCTTTCAAGATTTTAATCCCATCAGTCCGTTTAGCACTGCAAATATTGACAAGAGCATAAAAAAAATCAGCTGGCCTAAACGCTGGTTTGCTCGTGGTATTTACAATCGAGTGAGTACCCCTACAAAAAAAAGTGTCAAGCGCTATGCAAAATTACTCGGTCCTTTTTTGTTCAAAGAAATTCAAAAATCACTTCCTGATTTACAAGAACCCCACTACCGTCAAGAAAGTAATTACAGCCGATGTGGTACGCCAATTATCTTAGATGGTTTATCGAATCCGGCTTACCAAAGTCAATTCAATCAATCAGATAACATCATGTCACATCATTTACCTAATGCTTATTTGTATTTACTAGAACAACAGATGGCTCCATAATTTTTAGTTTTTCTTGCTGTGTTTTGCCTTTTTTATCTCCAAAAAGAGAAATATCTCTATTAAACTAGAAATAAAAGGGAGGTAAATCTCAGCAAGCGACCTCATTCACTTGCAATTTTCCTCAATACATCTGTGTTTTTTTTATAAAAACTGAGTAAAAACTATGATTTTCACAGTTTTACAATCAAATACAAAAAAAAATTTAATTTAAAAATCATACAACTTATAAAGCAATAATCGATTTTAAAAGCTAAAAAAAAACAACATTCCTTTAATTTAAAGATAAATAACAAAGCTTATCAAATAATTTTAACATCATATAAATAACATATTAACATATTTCGATTTGGATTCTTGCTAAATTCTAACTAAACTAGCATTGAAATTGCATTAATGATAGTAATGCGTTTTTCTAACAACTCAACAACACTAGCAAACCTTATGAAACTCGAATTATTTGAAGAAGTACAAAGTAAACTTACTCACTTTGTGCGGCATTTTGTCAAAATCGCCCCCTGTGGCAACTTGAACTCCCTTGCTTTTCAACATTATCACTTTAATAATTTTAAGGCAATGACTTCAACCTTATTTGAAGCTTTACTGCATATTAACTATGCTCAACTTCAAAAAAGCGAAGATAAAATCACCTACAGTACTCCTTTTTCTCTTACGTTAAATGAATCTCAAGAACTAATACGAGAGATTGAATTTTCAAAAATTAAGCAGGATAAACAAGGTAAAATACTACGTGCTGTTCAACAAGAAATAAAGGATAAATTCAACGATCAACCTGCCAATAGCTATGGCAATATTACGTTTAACTGCTTGGATAGAAGCAAGCAATTATGCGCTTTAGTAGGAACTATTCACATCTCAGAAAACAGAGAGTTTACCGTAAACCTATTTTATTTAAAAATAGACACCCCTCTCGAAGATCTCCTGCTCGATTTTAATTTTTATCTCAAAGACAAAAACAAACACCTTTCAATTTACAATACTCTACTAGATTCTGAAACTACCGATGATATAAAACTACTTTCACTTTTACAACAACACCAGTTATCGCTACTTGAATTTAAAGAGAATATGGTTTACTTTTTCGGTGATACGCTATTGAATTACCAGAAGAAAGAACGCTTTTTAAAATCATTGGAATTACTCCTTTTCTCACCAAACTCTATGGAAGAAATCGCGAAAACCTGTGAAAAAAAACGAACACCTTACACCTTGTCACAGTTTTTTAATAGTACTCGATCTGCAAAAAATAACGCAGTAATCCGATACAATGTAGGTTAACAGTTGACAGAAAGTATAGAACTACCAAACGAACTCACTTGACTATATAGTCAAGTGAGTTCGTTTTTTTTTCACTATGCAGCATCGTCGACAGAATGAAAATCGTAAGGTAGTGAGATAAATCACACAAACCGAGCAAACTGTAAACCGTTAACTGATTACTAAACTTTTTTTTATATCTTTGTATCTTAGGTACCTAACCGTTGCCTACATTTTTAGATCATGAAGAAATACTTATCCATACTTGTACTGTCTTTATCCGTACTTGTTACAGCGAATCCAATTATTAGTTGGAACTGTAATGAGATGACTACGGCTATGACTAGTTGTATGGAAATGGAGGAAGACACTTTGCCCTGTTGTTCCAATGATGCCGCGAGTGGGCATCAGAACATGGCAGACATGTTGTGTTGTTCCCCTATGGCTCGTATCAATACGGTACAGACAGATCTACAAGTAGAGCAAACAGAAGCAGCTCCTCAATCCAAAGAGAAAAAAGCAGCGATTCAAGCCAAGTGGTTTAATTCAAACTACCTGACCGATTTAAAATCAGTAGCGTTAACTCCTTACCCTACACCTATTGCCGTTGATGGTTTCAAATTTACTACCATCGACCGGCTTTCCTACATTTGTATTTATCGTATATGATACCGTTTTGCCTTGTAGGTCTCTTTCTTTTGTGTCTTTCTTATGACTTCGAGACGTACTTTGCTAATTACCCCTTTTTTTCGGAACACTTTACTTTGCCTATTCAAAGACAGAGAATCATTTAACTACATTGAAATCAATCAATTGTATTTACTTTTTTCTTATCTTTAATAGGATAGATTGTATTATTCGCCCCCTTTATTGGGACTAAATGCGAGTCAATCGGTGTTTCTTATCGCGTATCATTAACACTTTAAAAACATCCATATGCTTAATAAAATCATTAAGTATTTCCTACATAATCGATTAATTACGATCTTAATCCTAGTTATCGTTGTAGTATGGGGATTAATTACAGCCCCCTTTACTTGGCATCAAAATCTTTTGCCAAGTGACCCCGTTCCCGTAGATGCCATTCCCGATATTGGTGAGAATCAACAAATTGTAGCCACAGAATGGATGGGACGATCCCCTAAAGACATTCAAGAACAAATTACGTATCCCCTAACGACATCATTATTAGGGGTTCCGGGTGTAAAAACCATTCGAAGTAGTTCCATGTTCGGTATGTCTTTTATCTACATCATCTTTGAAGAAGATGTAGAATTCTATTGGAGTAGATCTCGAATCTTAGAAAAATTAAATTCACTCCCTTCTGGAACTTTACCAGAGGGAGTTATCCCTACTTTGGGACCTGATGCTACTGCATTAGGACAGGTTTATTGGTATACCCTAGAAGGTAGAAATCCTCAAACAGGCGAACCTACCGGTGGTTGGGATCCTGATGAATTGCGTACAATTCAAGATTTCTATGCTAAATATAGCTTAGCTTCAGCTGAAGGCGTTGCTGAAGTAGCTTCTATAGGAGGTTATGTCAAAGAATACCAGGTAGAAGTAAAACCTGATGCCATGCGTGCCTATAATGTTTCCATCATGGATATTATGGGTGCCATTCAAAAAAGCAATCTCGATATTGGGGCAGAAACCATTGAAATCAACCAAGCAGAATACCTTGTTCGCGGATTAGGCTACATCAAAAGCATTCAAGATTTAGAAGATGCTGTGGTTACCGTGCGCAATAATACACCAGTAAAAATAAAGGATGTCGCTTTTGTCAACTTAGGTCCTGCCACGCGTAGAGGTGGTTTAGACAAAGAAGGCATTGAGGCGGTTGGTGGTGTTGTCGTTGCTCGCTATGGTGCAAATCCCATGGAAGTCATTGACAATGTAAAAGGTAAAATTGAAGCGATGGAAGCTGGACTTCCACAAAAGACGCTAGCCGATGGAACTATTTCCAAAGTGACTGTTGTTCCTTTTTATGATCGTTCGGGTTTAATCAAAGAAACCATTGGTACATTAGAAACCGCACTAGCACACGAAATACTCATCTGTATTATCGTTGTGATCGTCTTGGTCATTAATTTACGTGCTTCCATCATCATTTCCAGTATTTTGCCCATTGGGGTATTAGCGACTTTTATCATCATGCGTTACATGGGGATTGAAGCTAATATTGTTGCTTTATCGGGTATTGCCATCGCCATTGGAGTTATGGTTGATGTTGGGGTCGTCTTTGTTGAGAGCATTATTCGCCATATGGAAGAAGAACGAGCACGTGGAGTGGAAAGCAGAGGAAAAGCCTTTGTTAACCTCATTATAAAAGCCGTTTCTGAAGTATCTGGTGCCTTGTCAACAGCTATGTTAACCACCATTATCAGTTTCTTACCTGTATTTGCCATGGAAGCACAAGAAGGTAAATTATTTAAACCCTTGGCTTACACCAAAACATTTGCTTTGGTCTCTGCCTTTTTGCTGGGTATTATCATCTTACCTACAATTGCTTACTATATATACTCCATCAAAATAAACAAAGCAAAGGTGCGTAAAATAGCCAATTACACCCTGTGTGTAGTGGGAATTGCCATGTGGATATATACCGGTATTTTTACAGCCCTTGCGCTAACTTTTGTAGGGATCAACAACTTATATACGCCTACATGGAGAAGTGAAAAAACGGCCAACCACATCAATGTAGGGATCACGTTATTTGTTGCAGTTTACTACCTAGCTATTGAATGGCTTCCCTTGGGTACACAGGCTAGTACGGGACTAAACTTTATTTTTGTTATTCTTGCCATAGGTAGTATTCTAGCTATTTTATGGATACTCGTGATTTATTACGAACAAATCTTGCGTTGGGCACTTGCCAACCGATGGAAGTTCATGGCTATTCCTATACTCACTGTCCTGTTGGGTATGATGGCCTGGCTGGGATTCAATACTTCTTTTGGATTTGTTGCTAAGGGCTTTGAAACAGTAGGATGGAAATCCTTTAGAGAAACGTCTTTTTGGCAAAAATCTTCCGAAACCTTTCCTGGTATTGGTGAGGAATTTATGCCGAGTTTAAACGAAGGTTCTTTTTTGCTTATGCCGACGAGTATGCCGCATACGGGGATTGAACAAAACTTAAACTTCATTCGAACCTTAGATAAGCGCATTCAACATATTCCAGAGGTAGAATTGACCATTGGCAAGTGGGGACGTGTAAACTCCGCCCTTGACCCTGCTCCTACCCAAATGTTTGAAAATACCATCAATTACAAACCAGAGTACTTCTTGGATGAAGATGGACACCGTGAGCGTTTTAAAGTAACGAAAAACGGTGAGTTTGAATTGATGGATGGTTCAACTTATCACGTATCGAATGGTTATCGCCAGATTCCAAGAGACAGTTTGGTTCCCGATAAAAATGGAAAATTCTTCAGACAATGGCGTCCAGAAATTAAAAACCCCGAGGACATTTGGCAACAAATCGTCAATGTGTCTCATCTTCCAGGGTTAACCTCAGCACCCAAATTACAACCCATTGAAGCGCGTTTAGTCATGCTTTCAACGGGAATGCGTGCGCCCATGGGATTAAAAGTTTCAGGACCAGATTTAGAATCAATCGAAGAAGGTGGTAAAGCCTTGGAAACGGCCTTAAAAGATATTCCATCCATTATGTCGTCTACTGTTTTTTACGATCGAGCTGTAGGTGCTCCTTATGTAGAAATACACCTCAATAGAATTAATATGGCTCGTTATGGTATTACTGTTGCTGATTTACAAGAAGTCTTAGAAGCAGCAGTTGGCGGTATGCAACTAACCACTACCGTGGAAGGACGTGAACGCTTTCCTGTTCGCTTGCGCTATCCTCGAGAATTAAGAGATAATCCTGAGGCATTGTCTAAGCTATTAATTCCTACGGGAACAGGCGTACAAATTCCGCTTAGTGATGTAGCAGAAATTACCTATGCCAAAGGTTCTCAAATGATTCAAAGTGAAAATACTTTTCTGTTAGGTTATGTTATTTTTGACAAAATCAGCGGCAAGGCAGAGGTTGACGTGGTTCGCGAAGCCGAACAAGTTTTAAAAACCAAATTAGCTTCTGGTGCATTAACGCTACCTAAAGGAGTAACCTACACCTTTGCAGGAAATTACGAACAACAAGAACGCGCAGCTCAACGCTTATTATACGTCGTTCCGATGAGTTTATTGGCCATTCTCATGATTTTATACTTCCAATTCAAAACCATTACAGCCTCCTTGATTCACTTCTCAGGGGTATTTGTGGCTTTCGCTGGAGGATTTATCCTGTTGTGGTTGTATGGACAACCTTGGTTCATGAACTTCTCTATTGGCGAGATGAATATGCGGGATTTATTTCAAATGCACAGCATTAACTTGAGTATTGCCGTCTGGGTGGGGTTCATTGCTCTCTTTGGTTTAGCGACTAATGATGGCGTATTGATGGGGACCTATATTCACGATACTTTTGAAGCAAGAGACCCTAAAACCAAGCACGAGATTCGCGAGGCAGTCGTGTACGCTGGGTTAAAAAGAGTTCGTCCCGCTGCGATGACTACAGCAACAGCTTTAATTGCCTTGCTCCCTGTGATGACCTCTACAGGAAAAGGCGCGGAAATTATGATCCCAATGGCCATTCCTACCTTTGGTGGGATGCTCATCCAATCCATGACGATGTTTGTCGTTCCTGTATTCCAATGTTGGTGGCGAGAATGGGCCATCAAAAAAGAACAAAAGTCAAACGAAAAAACGGCTACACATGAATAAACTATATCCCATCCTTTTCGTTTTACTAGGGGGATTCGCTCCTATTTCAACGATTTGGGCACAAGAAACCCAAGTGGATTCTTTGCGTTATTATACCGAAATAGCCCTGGATAAAAATCCTGGGGTACAGGCTCAACGCTTGGCGTATGAAGCTTTTTTAGAAAAAATTCCACAAGCAGGAGCTTTTGATGATCCTGAACTATCGATGGGTTTTTATACTAAGCCTATGGATATCGTGGGTGGACGTCAGATTGGAGATTTGACCTTGATGCAGATGTTGCCATGGTTTGGAACAAAAAAATCAGCTAAAAAGGAAGCCAATCACATGGCTAGCATGCAAATGCAACAGTATAGAGAAGCCCAAGAAGCAGTCATTCTACAAGTACACACCCAATGGTATGTCTTACAAAAATTACAACAACAAGTACACAATGCCCAACAAAACAAGAAGTTGTTGGAACAAGTAGAGCAATTGGCCTTGCAGCGATTTTCTTCTCCTTCTGGTGCAACTGCCTCAAATAGTATGGTTAGTACATCCACTGCTACTGCTAGCACCGCTAGCGCAGGAGCATCCAGCATGGGCGGTATGGCTATGGGGGGCAACACGGCTACAACAACCGCTAATACCGCAACTCCTGCTTCCTCAAGTAGCAGCTCGATGGCTAGTATGAGTGGTAGTGGTTCAGGTATGTCAGATGTTTTGCGTATTCGCCTCGAAACAATTGAAATTGAAAATACCATCGAGAGCTTACAGGCACAAATCAAAGCGGAAAAAATCAAATTCAATGCTTTGTTGGATCAAGAAGCACAAACCCTTGTTACAGTTCCACAAACAATAGAAAAAGTCGCTTTCTTCATGACTGATGAAGACGTACAAGCCGCCATAGAAACCAATAATCCCATGTTAGCTATGCTAACCGAAGAAGGATTGGCTTACCAAGCCAAAGCAGAAATGGATCGCAAAATGAGCTATCCTATGGTTGGACTTGGTGTACAATATATGATTATCGGCAAGACCAACGATCCCATGCTTGCCATGGGGAATATGAATGGCAAAGATATGATTATGCCTATGGTGACACTTTCACTCCCTGTATTTAGAAAAAAATACAAGGCACAACAAGAAGAAGGCAAAAAATGGTGGCAATCGAGTGAAGCAAAATACAAGGATACGTACAATACCCTGCTAGCCACTTATTACAGCTTTAAAAATCAAGTGGAAGACACTGAGCGCACCATTAACTTATTGGAAAAGCAAACGACTTTAGCCGAAACAACCTTCAATCTAATTGTCAAGGAATTTGTAACAGGAAAAAGTGATTTGACCAATGTGATTCAAGTACAACGTCAATTACTTGATTACCAGTTAAAAAAAGCAGAAGCTATTGCAAACTACAATACACTGGTAGCCTCGATTGAAAATATTACAGCTACTACTAACGATTTATAACAAACAGACAATGCGTACATTCAAAAATATAATTAAAAATAACACGGTAAAATACGGCGTTATTTTATTAGTTGGACTTCTTTTGGGGTGGTTAGTTTTTGGTGGATCTGCCACACATGAACACAATGGAGAACCTGCTCCTACAACAGAAGCAGCGGTCGTTTGGACCTGTTCCATGCACCCACAAATCAAAATGGACAAACCGGGAAAATGCCCCTTATGTGCCATGGATTTAATTCCGTTAAAATCATCTGATAGCGGAGATGACGCTATTGATGATGATGCCATTCAACTATCAAAAGAAGCCATTGCCTTGGCTAATATACAAACAACGGTAGTTGGGCGTCAAGATGCTATTAAGGATATTCAATTATACGGTACGATTCAGGTAGATGAGCGTCTACAACAATCACAAACGTCCCATGTTAATGGGCGTATAGAGAAATTGTTCATCAATTTTACGGGAGAAGCGGTTAAACAAGGGCAGTTAATTGCGACCATTTATTCTCCTGATTTGCTCAATGCACAACAAGAACTTTTAGAAGCACAAAAACTCACGGATTTCCAACCCCTATTATTGGATGCCGCGAAGGAAAAACTGCGTTTGTGGAAAATGTCAGATGCCCAAATCAACAAAGTACTGACTACAGGGAAAGTATCGCCTTATGTCAGTATTACAGCGAATACCAGTGGAATTGTAACGGCTAAAAACGTTAACCAAGGGGATTATATCAACCAAGGATCCGTTTTATACAGCATTTCCAATATGAGCAAGCTTTGGGCTATTTTTGAGGCTTATGAAGGAGATTTACCTTTTTTAAAAGAAGGAGATGTCTTGGAGTATACCCTTCAAAGTATTCCTGGAAAAGTGTACAAAGGAAAAATTTCGTTTATCAATCCCATTATTGATGCGACCTCGCGCACAGCTAAAATACGCGTAGAAACCGATAATAAAGATCAGGCCTTAAAACCTGAGATGTACGCGACAGCAACGATACAATCTCCTATTCGCGGTGCGGAAAGCCAGCAATTGACCATACCTAAATCTGCAGTTTTATGGACGGGGAAACGCTCGATAATTTACGTGAAACAGCCGCATACGAATACGCCAGCCTTTAAGATGAGAGAAATTGTATTGGGTCCATCCTTAGGGAATCAATATGTTGTTTCCTCTGGCTTGCAAGATGGAGAGGAAATTGTCACTCGAGGTGTATTTACGGTGGATTCAAGCGCACAGTTGGAAGGAAAACCCAGTATGATGAATAACGACTCGCCAACAGGTGTGCAGGCAAAACACGAAACCCATGCAATGTTTGCCGTCAATGGCAATTGCGATATGTGTAAAGCGCGTATCGAAAAAGCAGCCAAAGCTGTTGCTGGTGTGATTAGTGCAACGTGGAGTTCCAAAGATCAAGTGTTGCATCTAAACTTTGATGCTTCAAAAACCGATCAAAACAAAATCAGCAAGGCTGTTGCTCAAGCGGGACATGATACTGCTTTGGATCAAGCGCCAGATTCCGTATACCGCGATTTACCGCCTTGTTGTTTATACGATAGAGGAGGAATCAAATCAAAACCAACAGATCACACCAAACACGAAACCCACCAACCAGCATCAACGTCTAAAGAAGCACATCCTAAAGATCATCAAGGTGATCATCAAGGACATGCAATGTTAGCTGTAAAGGGTAATTGTACCATGTGTAAAGAACGCATTGAAACAGCTGCCAAAGGCGTAACTGGTGTCTCAACAGCTACTTGGGATGTCAACGCAAAAATGCTCCACCTCAATTTTGATCCGTCCAAAACGGATCAAAAAAAGGTGAGTAAAGCTATTGCTGCCGCGGGACATGACACCGCTTTAGACAAAGCGCCAGACAAAGCCTACAACAGTTTACATGGCTGCTGCCAATATGAACGTTAAAACAGATCGAACGCTAAGGATCGTTATAAAATATATGGAATACAATTTTCTAATTTTCAACTAGTTATTTGATTATTTTCATTTTTATGCAATTATCCTTGGTGTTTCTCTAAAAAATAGAATATCTTTGCACCATCAAACTGAGAAAGTAGCACTACTTTTTCTTTTGATGGTGTTTAAATCCCCCGTGATTTAATGGTCCAATAGCTCAGCTGGATAGAGCAACTGCCTTCTAAGCAGTAGGTCTCAGGTTCGAATCCTGATTGGATCACAAAAAGCCTTCGAAAAATCGAAGGCTTTTTTTATTTTTTACTCTCAAGCGAAAAGTATCTCCCGAAACCAGATCCCTTACCCAAAACTAAACCTTCACCCAAAAACACCCTACTCTAACTTATTTTATATACTTTTGAAAAATTTTTACAACTAAGCGTTTAAGACATCAAATGTATCAAATCATTAAAGATGTTCTACCGTCCAAAAATGCAACCATAAAATACAACGGCACGCCATACTATGATGATAGAACCCATATCGAGCGTTTTTGCTTTTCGCTATAAAACTCACATAATAATAACGAGAACTTAATCATATGTCTACATGAACGATAAACCTAATCAACAAGCGTAAAACGTTGATGCATATCAACAGACTACCTCTAACAAATTCAAAATCAGTAAACAAACTAATAATTTATAAACATGAAAAAACTAGTACTCTGCTTCTTTTCCTTAGTCCTTTTCGCTTCTTGCTCTAGCGATGATTCTAGCAGTAATGCTACTGGTGGAGGAGAAAGTAAAACTGAACTTAAACTAAAAAGTGTTGAATTTGGTGAGATTGGCACAGATCCATCCAACAACGAAATGAAGTACAAAACAACAATAGAATATTTCTATGGTTCCAATGGTTATGTAAACAAAATAAAAACGCACGAAGAAACTACTAATCTAGTAGAATATGAATATTTTGAGTACGAGGGAAATAATATTATCCAATGGAGATATGAAGTAGATGGAAGACAAGTAAAATCAGATTTTTTTTATACGGATAATCTAATCACAAAATCCATCAATACAGAAGAAAACGGACCACATATCAATGTGTATGAATATGATTCAGCCAAAAACCTCATCACAGCGATTTATACGAATGAAAGCGATAATTTTGTTAGAACATCAAGATTTACCTATGATACGAATGGAAATGTAACGAAAGAAACGATTGATTATACGGATGGTACGCAAATTATTCATACCTATGAATTCGATCAAAAAAATCATCCTTTTACCCATATGTTTCCGAAAAACTACCTAAAAAGGTTATCTATTGGAAAGCATAACAAAATCACTGAAAAACAAGATGGGGTTACTCAAACAACGACGACCTATGAATACAATGACCTGGGGTATCCAATCAAAGAAATATACGAGTATAAAACGATTCATTATACCTATTACTAATAGACAAGAAACAAATAAAAAACCGCAGCATGCTGCGGTTTTTTATTTGTCTATTTTTTGATCTTCCAACAGCTTAGATTAGAATAAGTCGAATAAAAGCAACAAGAAGTAAGAAGGACGAATAGTCCTCCAATTGCATAGGTATAGTTCCCCATCCGATCTAGTACAGTCGCCACTTTATCTACCTCCTTTTCCACTTCTATCTCGCCATTGTCTAATTCAAATGCCACATACATTTCCATCAATTCTTCTCTTGTCAGTTGCGGATTTATCGTTTTTTCATCATTTGAAAACTTAATACTATCTGCATACATCACCACCTGTTTTCGATGTTTAACAAGAAGATTTAAAACGTCTATATAGGTAGCATAGGGCACAGTTCCGAAAGTAAAAACCAAACCTTGTTTTTCCTCAGTATTCAAACTAATCTTTTCTATTTTATCTTCAGCTTGAAGCAAAAGCACTTGATCTACTGTTGAATCACCTGTAAATGTAATCGTCTCAAATACAACCCCTTCAAATAGTTCATACGGCATATCACCACAAGGATTCCAGCCTATTTCTTCTAAATAAACATCCATTCCTCTATAGTCACGAGTAGCGATCGTTCGCTGGATGTAGAAATACCCCAATAAGGGCAAAAACAGCAGCGTAATCATACCTGGCACGTAGTACTTTCTCATTCGAAGTGCATTGAATAGTTTGGAATGAAAATAGGCAATTATTTTGAATTAGTTTCAACTTACCCCCTTCTTTTCTTTGTATCTACTTCAAAAGTAAATCGTTCTTATTTTGAAAAATTCAACCACTCACCATTCACCATTCACCACTCACCACTCACCACTTACCACTCACCACTTACCACTCACCCAAAAACTACTCCGCCTCTTTAATCCAGTAACACGCCAAATACAGTCCATGGCAGACAAATAGCGCCAGTCCGGTAAGCAATAATAAATCTACGGGAATCAAATTTGTTGCAGCAGAAATAATAAATGTCAGTAGCAACTGTAACGAGCCCAATAAAGCTGAAGCCGAACCACTCGTTTCCACAAAGGGTTCAAGCGCAAGTTTTGTTGTAGCAGGAAATAAAACCCCTAAGGTTAAGACAATAAAAAACAAGGGGATCAATAGCCATTCAATGGGTTGTTTTGTAATACAGAATCCCAAGAAAACAAGACTTCCTACTAATCCGAAGATGGTGGTATACAAAATAATCTGACGAATGGACCACCAACGGATAAAAGCACTCGACACCCACGCGCCGAGCATTAATCCTACAGCATTAAAAGCAAAAATATAGCTAAATGTAGTGGAGGACAATTGGCCGTATTCCATAATCAGATAGGGCGCATTGGCTAGGTAGATCATTAATATACTATAAGTTACACTTCCAATTAGTGTATATTTCAAAAACGTTTTCACCTGTAAAACGGCTTTAAAATCTTGAATGAGGTTTCGCTTTTGAGCCGTTGTTGTCTTTGCTTTTGTTTCAGGTAACCACAGGATCACAAGCAGTAAAGCGAGTACACCAAGTATAAATAGCGTCACAAAGGTCGATTGCCAACTAAAGTGAGAAACCAAGAAATTCCCAGCCACAGGACCAATAATTGGAGCTACTCCTGCAATAATAGCCAAGAGGGAGAACACGCGCATGGTGTCATCCTGTTCAAAGTATTCATTGACAATCGCTCTGGCAATCACCACGCCTGCACACCCAGCAAATGCTTGGAAGAATCGCGCTACCCAAAATTGCTCTATCGTCTCAGCATAAATACAAGCCATTGTTGCTGCAATAAAGAGAACTAAAGAGATCATGGTCGGCCATTTGCGTCCGTATTTATCGGATATAATGCCCCAAAATAATTGACCGACAGCAAATCCTGCCAAAAAAGTAGAAATGGAAAACTGAACGGATTTTAAATCAGTATGATAGTATGCTGCCATTTTCAAAAATCCAGGCAGGTATAAATCAATACTAAAAGGCTCCAAGGCAGATAGCAGTGCTAGAATTAACACCACAATAAACTGCTGTTTTTTTAACTTACTCATCTTATTTTCTTAAAGAAGCAAAAATACTCCGAGTACAAAAAGCAAACCTTATCTAAATGAGACTTATTCTTGGACTTTTTTCACCTCTGTGCGAAAATCTTTTGGGGTTTTCCCCGTGCATTTTTTGAAAAAGCGATTGAAATAGGTCACATCAGAGAAATTCAATGCATGAGCAATCCGTTGAATCGTATCCTCACTATAACCAACCAATCGCTTGGCTTCTAACAACAATCGCTCTTGTAGTTGCTGCTTTACTGTCTTGCCAATGGCTTGAAATAAAATCTCATTCATACGCTTGACTGAAAGGGAAACTAGGTCTGCATAAAATTCATTGTTTCGTTGGGTGCTATAGTGTTCTTCAATAAGCTGTAGTATTTTATGTACGCGCTCATCTAATACCACATGTTGTGGTGAAATCACAGGGAGATCTTGTAAATGGACAATATACAGCTGTAAATACTGTTCTAAAACAGTAGGTCTCTTGAAGGTATTGTATTCCATCTCAATCAACAAATGCAAATACCCTAGCCGTTGGGCTTCCTCAGGCGTAACCGCAAATTTGAGTTGATTATGTCCTGTAAAGGCTCGTTGTTTCGCCTCTTTAAACAAGACGCTGTGAAAGTAATTCTTATCAATACCCAAACAATACCCTTTACTATAATGCGTATCCAACTGATGGACTTGTCCGGGGTAAATAATCCAAATTTCTTGCGCCTTTACGGGATAAGAAATAAAGTCAATTTCTTGGTAATGGGGAGTTAAGACTTCGGTAAACCAATAGATTTGATAAAAATCATATTGGTAATGTCCTTCAACTTCAAAGAGATCTCCAATGGCTTCAATGCGATAAAATTCAATGGGAATATCTTTATCAACTTGCTGAACGCGAACCACTTTTTTCTTTGTCTTCATCTGTAAAAACGAAATATTAGACAAAGATACAGTTTTATAAAAA
>NZ_JBMVQX010000039.1:0-31138 GCF_050522745.1 Myroides sp. C15-4
CAAACCATTTATTACTATATTTAATAATGAAGTTAATGTTTAAAAACGGTCAACCATATTTAGGGACGTTCACCACTTACCACTCACCACTTACCACTTACCACTCACCACTTACCACTTACCACTTACCACTCACCACTTACCACTTACCACTTACCACTTACCACTCACCACTTACCACTCACCACTTACCACTTACCACTTACCACTTACCACTTACCACTTACCACTTACCACTTACCACTTACCACAAAAAAAAATCCTGTCCAGGGAAAGTGGCCTGAACAGGATTCGTATGATAAATACGGAATAGATTAAATTCTCAGTATCGTATTCCTTAAGATTGCAGTGTGGATCACGGTAAAACAAATTCTATTGACTTCAAATATTTTTGCAATACGTTGAATCTTTTCCCTTCCTTATTTATCTTGGTGTAAACAAAAAACAAATATTCTTTCTAAAATTAGTAGGCAACACTAGTGTACTTTTTTATTCATCCAATAGGTTGTAACGCGTCTGTTTCGTTTTTAACTCTTACTGTAGTTTACAAAACTTAAAAAAAAATCTCGTTACTAAGTATAACGCAACATTATTCCTTTTATTTTCACAAATGAAGATAAAATTATTATTTATCTCCAAATGCGTTGATTTTGGGCCCAAGTTCAGGAGTTGTTCCCTTGACTTAGATTTTATAAATATAGTAATTTATCCCATATAAATGCATTTTTTATTAAAAAAACAAAAAATACCAATCACAAAGTACAAATAAAGAAACAAATATCATATTTAACATAATCATTAATCTATATTGCTTAATTTTTAGTTAATTAACTAAGTAAACATCGAATTCAATTCAAGAAAAACGGAAGTAAAAATATGCTTTAGGATAAAAAAATGCACAAAAGCACCCCTATTTTTCTTTTCAAACAAAATTACCTGCTTTTTATGTCAGGCATAAACAAGCAGGTAGATGCCGATAAGCAGCACAAAAATAACGCAGTAGGAGTTATTTTATTACACACAAAGGCTAGTTAGCAAAAGGCTTTTCATACTTTTTCACCTCGATGACGCTAGGTGTAAGCCCTTTCAGCTTAGGTTGCAACTGCTTATCTGGGGGGCGTAAACAAACGACAGTATTAGATTGAAGGATCAACCCTATAGTAATAAACGCTTTTCTTAAAAAAAAAGAACCTCGTTCTCACCTTATTTCTTTTCTGGATGGTATAGTCTTCTTGTATCAGTCGATAGTGTAAAGCAACAGGGATCGTCGATAAGATAATATAGTTCCGGCCTTGCATTTTTTCCTTTCCTAACAAAACTAAAAACGCTTCAAAATAATCATCCTGTTGCAACGACTCGAGCTGTAAAACAATTGAATCTAGCATGTTTTATTCTTAGTAAGTTAATATCGCCTGCAAATATACTAAAAAAAATAGAGTATAAATAAATATATCACAAAATATAAACATTAAACATAATAAATAATCAAAACAATAACGAAAAATAACACATTATTATTAAAATAAAATGTTATTTTTAAATTGATCTAACTTGTAGTTCATTAAATGTGATAAAAGTGTTATTTATTTTAAAAAAACGCAATTCAAAAAAACACAACTACCTAATTAACAGCAACTTATGATTAATAAAAATGATTATACTCGATTATTTCACTAGATAAGAAGGACTAATTCTCATTCTTGCCTTTCTTTTGATTACTAAAATCTCTTGGTGCGATTTATATTCCGATGGCGTGGATTGAACATCAAACGCAATCTAGCACAAGCTAACGCACAGCTTGCAAATCCGCGCGATCGGTATCCCCAAAAATGGGGCATAAAAAAAGGATGTTCACCTGGAACATCCCTTTTTCATTCACTAGTTTTCTTCTCCAAGAGGCAGATAAAGACTAGTACTACACTCCGTATTGCTCAAGTTGCTAAAAAAGAACCAAATGGCGCAATTAGCAGCATCAAAGCTCTCCGGTAGTGGTGTAGAAAAACTAGCTGCGTCACGTCGAACCACACGTTCAAAAACACGCATGATTTTCTGTTGCTTTTCGTATACCAAAATAGTGAGCAAATCTGTAGCTGCTGCAAGTCCCGAAGCCATAGCGGAAGGCCAAGCGAGGTTCAGGGTGTCATTTTCTACTGTCACACTGTTCATCGGTACGGTTGGTATACTCCCTTTGCTTACTACGACCTTGTCTAATCGAATCGCAAAACCATCTTGCTCTGGCGCTATCGCTTCTTGTAGGTGATAGGATAAGGCTAAATTTACTTTAGACTTTAGTCCGCGATCCGTACCGAAATAGCGACTAAACAGTGCGTTAAATGGCTGTAAAAAATTAGACATTAACTTGAATTTACTTCGCTGTTCCACCTGTAGCGGTGATGGTTTTTTTCCTGATTTTCGCGGAATAGCTCTAATAATGTTTTTACCTCTTCAGTTTGCACCTACTACCGTACCTACCTTGCCGCTAACGCCGCCTAAAATTCCTCTTTTAATTTCTGCCATAATTTACGTTGTTTACTGTTACTATTTATTTTACAATTACGCTTTGCTATTCACGTTTTTCATGAATACACTGCAAACTTACATCAGTCAAAATTAACCTGAAATACCCCCCTTTCCCATTCTTCCGTTATTGGGAAAACAAAAGCACAATTGTCCTTATTTAGCGCTACAAAAAACACATAAACAATTGTTTTTCAGCCGTTTACCTTGTTTTGTTTTCGTTTTGTTTGGGTCTTCTTCGGTAAACCTGTGTATTTACGGGGGATTACCGCCCATTTACCGAAGCTGACTCAAACATGACCCGAACAAAACCCACCCCCTTTCCGGTTTACTGCAAGAAAGTAAGCACTTCTTCTTCGTCTAAACTCATGTACAAACAAAACTCTTTGCAGGTAACTAATGCGCCTGAAGGCTTTTGGAACTGTCGGCGAACCCTAATTAAAATTTTCAAGGCTGTTCTATAGCTGAGCCCTGTAAGGAGCATCACATCAGTAGGATAAATAATAATTCTTCCTCGTTTTTTCATTTTACTCATCGGATTTGATTTTGCGATTAATAGGCTAAAGTTAGCCGAAATGGGAATGAAATAGCCAATAGTACGCTACTCGGATCATCAGGAATCGAGAAGGACAATTTCACCTTTTTTACTCCTTTATATGGACACGTATTCCCAAACACGCCCCTGCCTCTTTTATCGTTCGAAAGTTTCTAACACCTTTGCCATAACGGAAATAAGAACAACAAAACAAAACAACCATTGTATGGGTACACTAGTATTACATCGGCTGTATTTGCCCGAAGCCACCCATGGGCTTCTGCAATTTAACGGCCAAGACATTTGCCTCACCCTAGAGCTTCCATGGGCGGCCAATCAGGCGTATATCTCCTGCATACCGGAGGGAACCTATCCTGTTTTCCATCGGCACAATGAGCGCTTCCAATCTCATCTTGAAGTCAAGAAAGTGCCTGATCGAAGCCTGATTTTGTTTCACCCTGCAAACAATGCAAAATACGACTTGAAAGGTTGTATTGCCCCTGTCAGTCAACTTCTGGCTCCCCTTTGGGGGAGTCGTTCGCGAATAGCTATGCGCAAGCTACTCGCCGCCGTAGAAGAAGCGCTAATTGACCAAGGCGTACAGCTTCAAATACAGGAAGCACAAGCATTAACTATTGTTCAACAAATTAAAAAAGGAAAACTATGAAACAAATTTTTCTGCGAGCCCAAGCTCCCACACCGCGATTTTTCAAAATCTTGCGTACCATTGGTTTAAGTTTAGCTGCTATTAGTGGTGGTATTCTCGCCGCACCTGTAGTCTTACCTGCCGTTATTACTACTGTTGCTACCTACTTAGCCGTAGTTGGTGGTATTGTTTCCGCCATTAGTCAGATTACAGTAGACGAAGAATAGCCTGCTGTTTTTCCCTACCTACTGCTAGCTGTTTGTAACAGAACCCCCTTGGTCTAACGATGAGACACTGTACGTCCCCTCTTGTGGTTAGCTAGGTTTGTTCTGCTTATCGAAGCCAAACAAAAAAGAGGACAGCTACCTTGCGTACTGTCCTCTTTTCCTTTGCTTCCATGCGCCAGCCTAGGCGTTACTAAACGACGCCCTATAGGCGATACGATTCGCCTTAGCTAGCCGTCTTATTCTGCATATTCCTCCCATTTTCTCTTAAAATGTTGATGCATTTCTGTCATAAAATTTGGCTCGAAATTCTTTCGCTTTTTACAAGCATGGAGGGTTTGAAAAAAGTTTTTGCTAATTTTTATTCCAAATAGTGCACCAAAAGCATCTGCCCATGTGATCAAGTTCTCTCTGTCTTGATACTCTCCATTGCAACAGCTCGCTGTATAGACCAGCAAACACAAATCTATCTTGGATCGTTTCCATTGCAAAACAGCGCAATCACTCTGATCCACGCGATAAAAAAAATCCCCTTCGAGTTGTTTAATAATCAGCGCTAAGGCGCTAAAATAAACCCCATAAAAGGCGGGATAGTTGGCATCAAAAAAGGGCCATTCCTCTTGTGCATCTTTCGCCAAAATATAGGCTTTCCCCTCGGTATAATCGGTCTGAAGTTCATTGGAACAAAATGCGTTATATTGATAAAACGCCCGCAATCGATACTGCTTATAGTGCAGTAATTGTTGACTGATATACGCATTTCTTTCGCTGGGAAATGAGGGACGTAAGCTGTGGAATATAGTCATTTCACGACAATACAGATAGTAACAATGCACTTCGAAAAACTGATTTTCATAAAAAAAGCACTCCTCTTTGCGGGATCTAAAGGTACTATTCTGTGCAATTGTGCACATATCCTGGAGTATTTTTCTCCATTGGTGGGTATAGGCTGACCATTCATCAACAGAAATCGTCGAAATCTGTTCCATTTTTTCAATTAATTGCATTTTTTGTTGCATGCAATCGCTTACTTTCTTTTTCATTCTTGTTTTAGCTTTTTTACCGTCGTCTAAATAAAGGAAAAACAAGAAAAAAAATACAACAAATCGTAAAAAGCGCCATTATTCCATTCACTATACACAGGAATAGAACAAATCAAGACTATTAGTAAATGATTCACTATACCTTGAGTGGCTACATTCGCTTCATCAACACACGAGGTATGAACTATATTAAACATTTAAACAGTTGGTTTGAGATTTTACAAACCAAGACCGAAGCCACCCCTACGCATATTGCTTTATATGTGATACTCTTTCACCTGTGGAATCAACATCGGTTTGCCCCTTCCTTCGGAATTAATCGGCAGCATATTGTACATCTCTGCAAAATAGGCAGCAACAGCACCTACAGTAAATGCATGAGAGAACTAAACGCCTGGGGATGGATAATTTATAAGCCAAGTAAGTCCAAATACGGCGTGAGTCAAGTGTCGATTGTGCCCTATCAACAGCTTATCAAACAGCAGCTTCCTCCTACTGCTGGGCTTGATGCAAACCACAGTACGACAGCAGTAGCTACTCCGAGTAGTACACCAAGTAGTATACCGAGTAGTGATGCAAGTACAACGCAAGCAGTGGATCACTTATTAAAACAACAAAAGGAGAAAGAAGAAAATACAAAACAGGACAATAGTAAATTAATAAATAAATTTTATGAGCCACTTTAAAATACAATTAGAGGATACTTTTAAATTCCATGTAGAAAAACAAAAAAAGATCTATGAGCTCGAACGCTGTGAAGCCTTTATACTCGAACGCGGTAAGGACATCTATGGGCATCATTTTATGATGAGTTTACATCAACGGCAAACGTTTTATAAATTGCTTGCCTATGCTATTGAAGATGCCGATACGATGGCGAAATACAACCTCGATCCCCGTAAAGGACTTTTGTTGATGGGGGCACAGCAAACGGGAAAAACGGCCTATATGCGGTTGATTCAGTATTTTTTTTCACGCCGACGTCTTTACCTCATCAAGAGTAGCAGACTCCTCGCTCAAGATTTTTCCTGCCAAGGCTATGAAGCTTTTACGCCTTTATTTGCGCCACATGCCAAGGTAATATGCCTCGATAATATAGGAACAGAACAACAAGCCAAGTTCTACGGTTCTACTTGCGATGTGGTTCAGAATACACTCGAACATTTTTATGAACAGCGCTTTGACCTCGCCTATCCGCGCTTGCATTTTACCACTTCTCTTTCGGCCAATGAGCTAGAGAAAAAATACGGGATCGGTTTTAGGCAGATGCTAAAAGAAATGGTCAACGTTATTGTTTGTGAGCACTAAGCGCAAAGGCAAAACACAAGCTGTATCTGAGGGCGCGGATTTGCACTTCGTGCTGGGTATTCCGTTTCGATTTGTGGCCATGCTTTCGGCCTACTTGTGCCACTCCGATGGCGCGGATTTGACAACCCTGCCTTTCGCTATTCCGATGGCGCGGATTTGCAATCCGTGCCTTCCACTATATCCGATAGGGCGGATTAAAAGATAAAAATATCAAACAAACATTTCAAATGTCATTATAAATTCAAATAAAACACACTAAATCAATAAATTACATTTTAATTTATAGTTTTTATGTAATACTTTTATAATCCTTTATTCTTAGTTAAAAAATCCAAAAATATATACCCGTATGATAGGATGACGGTATTGGAAACAACCGTAAAGCTGCTAAGAGCTTAAGGCATCTAACTTATACGGGTTCATTTTTTTTAAATCTTAGAACCATGAATGCAACCCCTTTTCCACACACAGACTCCGATCAGCACAACCTAGCGCTACTCCAAGCGCTCTATGAGCATCGAGCAAGCTTTACAGCCTATGCACAAAGCATTAATGAACTCTTTTACTACTATGTTGAACATTGTACGGATCAAGCGGATGATTTCTTTTTAACGCCCACCGATGTACACAGCGTATTGGATGTAGTCAATCTACTTCAACAACTGAAAGTACCTGTACTTGCAGAACTGCAAGACGTGTAAACTAATTCTATTTGAATGAACTTCCTAAAAAACAATAAAAAAAGGATGCTCTTTAGAGCATCCTTTTTTTATTTATTTAAACTTTTTTCCCACATCCAAGCACTATTTAAGGCTTCTTCTAATGAAAGTTCTGCTTTCCAACCTAACATTTTATTTGCTTTTGTAGTAGACGCATAGGCTTCCATAACATCACCTTCTCTTCGTTCAACTATTTTATAGTTTAGAACTACTCCTGTTGTTTTCTCAAAGGTTTTAATAATTTCTAAAACTGAAGTGCCTTTTCCAGTACCAATATTAAAACATTCTACCTTCTCTATATTTTTTTTCAACAACAAGCGTTCTAAAGCTTTAACGTGAGCTTTTGCCAAATCCACTACGTGAATATAATCTCGGATACATGTACCATCTGGTGTTTGATAATCTTGTCCAAATACAGATAGCTCTTTTCGTTTCCCAACAGCTGTTTGTGTTATATAAGGAATCAAATTTTGAGGAACTCCATTAGGTAATTCGCCAATATACGCTGTTTCATGAGCACCAATAGGATTAAAATAGCGCAATAAAATTGCATCCATTGTACTTACCTTAGCAAAGTCTGTTATAATATCCTCTCCCATTTGTTTCGTATTCCCATAAGGAGATAAAGCTTTCTGAACAGGTGCTTCTTCTGTAATAGGCATTTCCATTGCTTGCCCATATACAGTACAAGAAGAACTGAAAATCAAGCAACTTTTTTCTTTTTTACCTAATTCATAAAGTAAATTAATCAGAGGAACTATATTATTTTCATAATATTGTAAAGGTTTTTCCATACTTTCTCCCACAGCTTTAGAAGCAGCAAAATGGATAATACCTTTTATTTCAGGGTATTTAGAAAACATTTGAGCAACACCACACTTATCCTTAAGATCTAATTGTAGAAATTTCGGTCTACTTTTAGTAATTGCAGTAATTCCATCTAACACGCTAAGTGAAGCATTTGATAGATCATCAACAATTAACACCTCATGACCTTGTTGTTGCAATTCAACAACCGTATGTGATCCAATAAAACCGAGTCCTCCCGTAACTAATATCATATTCTTTTTCTTTTTTTTCAAACAAACACTTAGGTCTGCCTTTTATTTAGTAAAAAAAACTTGAATTGCTGTAGCAATACGCTCGCGTTCTTCAGCTGTCATATTACTACCAGATGGCAGACACAGCCCAATTTCAAACAACTCTTCCGCTACTGTACCTCCATAGTATGGAGCATCTTCAAATATTGGTTGTTTGTGCATGGGTTTCCACAAGGGACGCGTTTCGATCTCTTCTTCTAACAACGCTAAACGCAACTGCTCTCTATTCTTCCCACATACTGCTTCGTCTATTGTAATACAGCTCAACCAGTGGTTGGAGAAGTAATCAGCTGAAGGTTCTGAAAATACCGTTACTCCGTCAATCGAAGCAAATAGGTCTTGATAAAAGAAGTGATTAGCACGACGTGCAGCAATGCGATCGTTCAAGACTTCCATTTGTCCTCTACCCACGCCTGCCAAGATATTACTCATGCGGTAATTATATCCAATATGGGAATGCTGATAGTGTGGTGCATTATCTCTGGCTTGTGTAGATAAAAATACGGTATAGTCTTTCTGTTCTTTCGTATTACACACTAAGGCTCCTCCACCTGAAGTCGTAATGATCTTATTACCGTTAAAGCTCAATCCAGCTAAAGTACCAAAAGTACCACATTGTTGCCCTTTAAATGTACTTCCTAGACCTTCAGCAGCATCTTCTAAAACGGGAATTTCATAGCGATTGGCTACTTCCATAATTTCGTCCATTTTGGCTGGCATACCGTATAAGTGAACGGGTACAATCGCTTTAGGTTTTTTTCCTGTTGCACTAGTACGCGCTTTAATAGCCTTCTCTAAAGCTAGTGGGCACATATTCCACGTCTCTTTTTCGCTATCTACAAAAACTGGTTTTGCTCCTAAATAAGCAATCGGATTGGCCGAAGCTGAAAAGGTCATGGTTTGGCAAATCACTTCATCACCTGCTTCAACACCTAAATTGATTAAGCCTAAATGCAAAGCGGCTGTTCCTGAACTCAAGGCGGCTACTTGTACCCCCTCACCTAAAAATTGTTCTAAATCATGTTCGAAACCATTTACATTTGGCCCTAAGGGTGCCACCCAATTCGTTGCAAAGGCTTCGTTTACATATTTTTGTTCGTTTCCTCCCATATGCGGAGAAGATAACCAGATTTTTGTTTTCATCTTGTTGAATTTTTATCGAATTTGGAAGAGTTAAAGGTAAGGAGTAATTCTGGACGTTTAGGTATTTTTATGTAATTTTTACGTAATTATGGGAAACAAAAAATCCACTCGTAGGGAGTGGATTTTTTGTGTATATCTTTACATATTGATAATTAATCACTATCTAATCAACTAAAATTTCACTATATCTATTCATGATATTTAATTGGTTTAGCAGGTATTCCAACAGCCGTACACTTAGCAGGCAATGTTTTTGCTACAACAGCGCCTGCTCCTACTATAGTATATTCACCAATGTCCAATAAATTAATAATCTTGGCTCCAGTTCCTACATACACTCCCTCACCAATTACCACTTCTCCTGAAATATTAACGGATGGCATAAAAGAAGCATAATTATTTATAACTGTATCATGCCCCACGGTACAAGAAAGATTAAGAATTATAAAATCCTTAATTTCAATATTACAAGTTATAATTGTACCAGCACAAATAATATTTCCTTTACCTAACGTCACAAAATCAGAAGAAATTAGCGCATGAGGAGAAATAATATTGGGATATTCTAGTAAAGAATTTGATAATAGGGATACAATTTTAGCTTTTGTTTTTGGATCACCAATTGCAATTGCCAAAGCCATTTCTTCCTCTAATTTGTTCAACTCCTTAACACCTCCTAATACTTGATAACCATTAACAATAGTTCCTTTTTCTAATCCATCATCATAAAAACCAATAAACTCAAAAGTATGCTCTTTCTGATTTATACTATCAATTATGGTTTTTACCTCTCTACCAAATCCTCCTGCACCAAATACTGCAATTTTCTTCATACTAAATCATCTATTATTAAATTAATTATTTCCGTTAAAAGCTTCTGCTGTAGCTTGTCCTTCTTGAGAAATTCCCTCTCTTACAAACACTTTTTTAATCGTTAAGAAAAATATCTTAACATCAAGTGCAAAACTTAGCTGATCTACATAATATACATCCAACTCAAATTTCTTTTTCCACGAAATAGCATTACGTCCATTGACTTGTGCCCAACCTGTAATTCCTGGACGCACTTCATGTCTACGCTTTTGCTCACTATTGTACAGTGGTAAATATTGTGGCAATAAAGGACGAGGTCCAATTAGACTCATGTCACCTTTTAATACATTAATCAATTGAGGAATCTCGTCTAATGATGTTTTACGCACAAAAGCGCCTATAGGTGTTAATCGTTCCGCATCAGATAGCAAATTGCCCTGTACATCCTTTTTGTCATTCATTGTCTTAAACTTGACAATTTTAAAAATATGTCCCCCTTTTCCTGGTCGCGCTTGAAAGAAAAAAGGCTTGCCTTGATTAGCTATAAATAGGCTTATCATAACAAAAAGAAATATTGGACATAATAATAATAGCCCCAATAGGGCGATTAAAAAATCAAATGCCCTCTTAAAAAAAAATTTATACATTATAATCCAGTAATAATTGATACAACTTTTTTAGCTAAAATACTTTTATCATACTTAAAGACGGCTAAATTTCTAGCTCTATCACCCATTGCAACCATTAATCCGTTATTTGCTTGCAAATATTTAATTCTATCAACCAATTCATTCGGTAAATTAGGATTAGTATAAAATCCACATTGATACTTTTCTACTAAATCTTTCGTCCATCCTGCCGAGTTTACTAAGACCGGCTTTCCTGCAGAAAGAGAATCAAATAATTTATTTGGCGAATTCGTATATAAAATTGGAAGGTCCATAAAACTCACCATAGAAACATCACAAAAGTTAACTATCTCAGACGTTTCTTTCATAGGGAATTTCCCTAAGAATTTCACATTTTCAAGGTTATAGTCTTGGACTTTTGCTTTTAGTTTATCCTCTGTCGAACCTCCTCCAATAAAAATAAACTCTATACTGTCATCTTCTTTTAATAATTTAGCTGATTCAATAATTGTATCAGCACCATTTGCTAATCCTAGCGCTCCAAAATGAACAACCTTAAAACTATTCTTCTTTAAACCTAATTCTTTTAACAGCTCAATGTTTTGCTCTCTAGGCCAAAACTCATCAATTTTTGACATATTTGGCACCATTGAAACTTTATTTTCTTTCACATATTTACTTACCCCATCCTGCATACCAGGAGATAAAGCAATAATATGTTTTGAATTTCTATAAATTACTTTTTCTAAATATATTGCAAGATTACGAATAATAGGATTTTTTAGAGCTCCCATTTGAATAGGAACCTCTGGCCAAAGATCTCTTACCTCAAAAACATAAGGTGTTTTTTTTAACTTTTTTAATACAAGTGCAGGAATACCAATTGTCAGTGGTGTCGAGGTCGCAAAAACCAAATCTATATCTTTTTGCCTCCACGCTACTTGTGTTGATTTAATCATAAAGTTAACAAAAGCTTTTATTCTTCTTTTAATTGTCATATTCTGACAATAGTCTTCCTTCAAATAAATAACTTTTATTCCTTCTATATTTACTTCTTTTATACTTTCATTATACTTAGTCGAACTAGTTATCATAGTTACTTTATGTCCAGAACTAACCATTTCTTTAGCAATCCAATAGGATCTTGTTCCTCCTGGCTCATTTGGTGTCTTAAAATATTGATGGATATATAAAATATGCATTTCTTTTTTATTTTGTGATTAACTTTACCATTTTCGATAAATTTTTTTCGATACTAAATAAATCTTTTGAAGTCATATAGGCATTATAACTATAATTGGTGTAATTAGTAGAAGAATTACTTATAGATAAAATATATTCTTTAAAATTAGATATTTTGCCGTCGAAACATTTACCTAACTGAGGGTTTTCAAAAATATCATCTGGATTAGAATTTAACGATAAAACTAATACGCCATTAATCCAACTCTGAATAAACACATTAGAAAAACCTTCAGAAACACTAGTGTTTACAGTTAAAAATGCTTCTTCATATAAAAACTTATTAATATCTTCATTATCGACTACACCATGATAATAGGTATTTCTGGAACTTTCTACTCTATTTTTTA
This sequence comes from Myroides sp. C15-4, assembly GCF_050522745.1. Lineage (NCBI taxonomy): Bacteria > Pseudomonadati > Bacteroidota > Flavobacteriia > Flavobacteriales > Flavobacteriaceae > Myroides > Myroides sp. C15-4. Next base: position 12,270 of record NZ_JBMVQX010000039.1, read on the forward strand.
ACAAACGACCATATTCATCATCATAAATTTCTCCAAAAAAATGAAACTCAAATTCCTTATTCTCTTCAAATAATTTAGCTAAATCTAAATATAATTCTAGCTGTTTAACTGGTCTCGCATTACCAATCCAAACGATTTTTTTTACATTTCTAAAAAATTTAGCTCGTGCAATACAATCAACATCAATATTATTGACTTTATGCATATTATATATTTGTTCTCCTTTATTCAAACCTAAACTCAACAATAATTCTTTCTGTAATTTAGTTTGAACTATTAAAGTAAAATCTTCTCTAAATATTTTTTTAAAAAAATACTGTCTTATAATTCGTGAAAAACTTAGTTCTTTAAACTCTAAACAATAATTGTCAGCAATATGTAATGAAAATTTATAACCTAATTTCTCACTATTTCTTGCATAATGATATGACATAGAATTTAAAACTCTTTGATATAGATAATTGGGCTTTTCATTTTTGAGTATTTTATTAATTATAGAAAATACTTCATAATATAAAACTAACTTATTTAACTTCAGATTAAAGTTAATATGATAAACTTTAATCCCGTCATCGATAAAAACAGATTTCTTATTCCGATTATCAATCGATATAAAAAAGACTTCAAAACCTAATTTAACAAGTTCTAAAGCTATAATTTTACTTTGATATTCAGCCCCACCTTTTATATAAGGATAATAGCCACTTGCAATACAAATTTTCATTTCTATAATTGATTACACCCTTTTAACATATATATTATAGCTTTATAAAAATTGACAGAACTTTTATATTTAGAGTGTTTTTTAACAGCAAAAAAAAATATTCCTAAATAACATTTATAGCCAAGTAGTTTTTTAAACAAGGCCCCTTTTGATATAAAGTATTCTTTAGTAAATCCTCTAAACCACAAACTATTAGAAAACTTCTTTGTTAGGATTACCTCAGGATAATAATATATTTTCAATTTTCTAGTAAGGCAATCCTTTAGAAAAATATTTTCCTCTCCTGAAGAATACATTCCGGATCCACTACCAAAACGATTATCAAACATGATCTCATTTGAGACAATAGATTTCAATTTACATGAAACCAATACTGATGAACATTGCAAGGTATCTCTAAAATTCATTTTTTTTATATCATCACCAAAATTGTGAAACTGTCGTTCTAAATTCGTCGAAATACCTTTAAAAACAATAATATCAGCATCTGGTATTTTACTGTAAGCTTTATTAACAATCTCAGAATAATTAGCTTTATATATAACGTCATCATCACATAATAAGATAATATCACCTTTAGCCAAAGAAACCGCCTTATTTCTACTTTTACTTAAACCTTTGTCTTTACTGTTATAAATGAATTTTCCTTTTTCATTATAAGAAAAAAAACTAGCCGAAAATTTTCCTTGATTTACAATACCATAACTTTCTCCGAGATTCATTTCTAGTAAAAAATCAAAATTGTCTCTATTCATAGTAGATATTAAAGGTTGAACTACTAATTTATTTACTTTTCCAATATTCATATTCATAAACTTTTGTATTAACGATTTCAAAAATATTAGGTTGAAATATTACAGAGTTATAGGTCATATATTCTTTACCCATAATTGTGGAAGGAAAAAAATTAAAACATACATAAAAAAGAAGGAATCCTAACATAGATTTAAATTTTGGATATAAATTGTTATAGTATAAAACAACAAGCACTATACTAACTAAATAAACAAATAGAATATGTGCTCTTGAAAACAAATAAGTATTGGAAACTAAAATCATATATCCTTCATACAAAATGAAAAACCTTAAGAAAGCCTCAAAACCAGTAACTCCTAATTTAATCCTTTTTAGCTTTAAACATATAAAAAAGCTAATTATTACTAGTGGTATAATAACTAAATAATAACGAAAACCTGCACCCGTATAATTACCAACAACAACACCTTCTACTAAATATGATTCTACCTTTTGTCCTAAATAATCACCTATTCTTCCAAATATTCCTAAAATTTTTCCTAAACCTAAAAGTAGTACATTTAATAATGGGAATAATGAAACCATTATCCAAAACAATAAATTTCTTGAATTATTTTTGATAAGCTGTGATAAGACAAAAAGGACAACAATAGGCAATAATGAAAAATGCAAAAGCACTGGAATTATAAATAATATTTTATAACGAAACGTACTATATTTGAAGTCTTTATAAGATATTAAGTACAATAAGACCATAACAGCATTAGCGTTCCTAATACCACTAAATATCCAAGGCACTGTTAAAGAAAAAGACATTAAAAACAAAATAAAAAATATAATACCTTTTTCTCTTTCATGCTGCGTTTTGATATAGCGATTAACTACATTATTTATTGTTAATAATAATAACAAATAAAAAGGGAAAGCGGCAATAAAACCAACAATCTGATTAGTAAAGCCTAAACTACCAAAAAAAAAGTAGAGATAACTAAATAAATTATCAAAGCTCAAACTAAGTTTCATGAGCTCGAAAAATAATTCCCATGACATCATAGAAAAAGAATCATACATTTCAAGATGTCTTACAAAATCAAATCCTTCACCTGGTATAAAAGTATATCCATACAAACCGAACCATAAAGAAATAATTACAATAGGAAATGTTCTCTTTTCACCATTTATAATAAAAAAAAATGCTACCAATAAAGCCAAAAAAGGATATAAAATAAAAAATCCGCAGAGGCTAAGATTTACAATAAAACTATTTTTATTTTTTATTTGTTTCATTTATCATATTTTCAATTATCCAAAACTCTGGAGTAACAGCCTCATTTTTCCACTCTAAGTCCGAGGTCCAATAGCCTGGGCATTTGTAATAAGCAGACTGTAAAAAACCATAGCTTATTTCAACAATTAATGGTTTTCCATTATCAAATACAAAATCAAAAGCTAAACATTGAGCATTTAAACATTTAACTGTTTCGAAAGCCATTTCAACACATACAATAGGAATTTGATTTTTATCGTATAAAATCTTTCCACTTCCTGATGCTCTAAAATCATTTTTTCTAACCAATCGCTTTATACCAATTGCTTTATCACCAATAATAATAATTCTTATATCACTATCATTATCTTTAATAAAATCTTGAAAATAACTATATCCAATTTCTTTTCCAGCCTTTTTAGAAAAATCTGGTTTAAAAATTAAGCGATAAAAAGCTTTCAGGCAAAAATTAAAATCTTTAGACTCTTTAAACTTAGAAATATTTTCTTTGAAATAATTCCATTTATTAAACTGGTTAAACCCTGTACCAAATGCTTTTTTAATTATTCTATTAGCTTGTGATTTTGATTTAACAAGCATCACATTGGACGAACTGGCTCCTCCTTTTAATTTAAAAACTTTTGGAAAAGAGGTAGATTTCACCCAACTTTCAGCTTTTGCTTTATCAAAAAAAACATAACTTTTGATACTGTTTAAATTTAGACTTTCAAATAATAATTTTTGTGCAATTTTATTATCAAAGTGCCAGGCTGTATTAAAATTGGGAAAAACCAAAATACCCTTTAATTCTAAACAATTTAACAATGTTCTAGCCCAAATAGTGTCTTCAAAAATCCCTTGATGATGGTGCCATAAAAAAATATCTACTCCCTTGATTTGATCAATTATATCATTACTAAAAGCATCAACTATTATAAACTCAATTTGATTATATTCACAATATTCTATCCATTTATTAGAAAAACTTCCTTCTCTATGATGTATTGCAATCTTCATAATTATAGCATTTTTTTTATCATTATTAATGCATTCTTTAGTTGCCCTTTTTTCAAAAAACGAACAATAGAACTTTTAACTAATTTTTTTTTATAAATCTTTTCTTCCATGCTCATATCTTGATCCTTTAAATTTATTTTGGATAAAAAAGATTTTCTAATATTATAAACAATATCACAACTCCTATTTTCGCTTTCAAGTCTATAAGTAACAGTTTTCTTGCAACTTTTTACAAATTCAAATTTTTTTGCTAAACGGCACCACATCTCCAAATCTTCTCCTCTATTTAAATCTTCATTAAAAAAACCAACGACATGAAAACAATCTTTTCTTATAATAATACTACTTGAACTCACAAGATAACTGTTCAATGCTTGTTTAAAGTAATTTTCAACAACGAATATTTTACTTTTATCAATACTATCTGACTTAACGATTTCATTCGAAAATCTATAGCTTGTAGCATAGATGCTTTTATCAGGAAATAATTCCATCATTTTCAGTACTTCTTCTAAGTGAGATTTATCCCACAAATCATCACCATCTAAAAACGCAATCCAATCAAATCTTGATTCTAAAATACCTAAATTTCTAGCACTTGAAACTCCTCCATTTAACTTGTTAATAATACGTATTCTACTATCATTAATTTCTTTTACGCGCTTCAAACTATTATCGCTAGAACCATCATTAATTATCAATACTTCAAAATCTCCTATAGATTGATTTAAAACCGACAATAATGTATTTTTAATACTTAACTCTTTATTATACAAAGGTATTACGACTGAAAACATATTTTTACTTTTTTACAAATGAAACCAACGAATTCAACTGCCTTTTATTTAACATGAAAAAAATGCTAAAAAATAGTAAAAGAATACTCAAACTAAAAATAGCAATTATCATTACAAATAATGACAAACCATTAATTAAATTCATACACATACTACTAATTAAACTAACCATTATTAGAACTGACGATATTTTTAAAAAAATAATAAAAACATTTTTCCGATTTCCAGGATAAATCTTTGCAAAATATAATCCATTTAAAAAATAACTTTGCAAAATACCCAAAAATAAAGCACATCCAAGCATATAATCAATATAATATTGATTATTTCCACTATACTTAGCAAGTAGATATAAGATTCCTAGATTTATTCCACCTAATACTATTGTCGTCAAAGCAGGGAATTTGACTTTATTCCATGCACGCGAAGCAAATGCAAAAACACCAGCAGCAGAATAAAATGGAATCAAAGCTAATTTTAAAGTTAGCCAATTTGAAAATGGTACAAATTCTTCACCAACCCATAGTTTAAGAATAAAAGGTGAAAAACCTATTAAAACCCCCACTAACACAGATACTAAAACACCTAAAATCAACGAATTATCCAGCGATATTTCCTGTACTTTAGCATGTTCATCTTTTGAATACGCGATTAGAATTAAAGGGCCAAACAAACTCCCTACAACACTAGCTATTATCATTATATAATTTCCTAATTCTGTCAAGGCTCCTAATATTCCAGACTCTTTACTAGACCAAAATACATTAACTATAAAAGTATCTATTCTGTATAATCCAGTATCTCCTAATTGTTGGACAATAACCCAAAAAGCCATAAAACCTATTGCTTTTAAAGCTGATTTATTAAATTTCTTTAAAGTAAGGTTAACTTTTCCTTGGCTAAATTTATAAAAAACAAAAAAACTATAAATCAATAATGCAACTTCAGTAATAAGGTTTGCTAATCCAACATATGCTATATTGGTATCTAACATAGAGAATAGTAATACCACAAATATCAACTTACCTGTTACACGTATTATCTTTGTAACATTAAGCAAATCCAGGCGATTAAAGGCATATAATGTAATATTAAACACACTGGAAAATAGCGAACAATAGAAGCTAAATATTGTGAAAGTAAACAGTAGTTTAGCTTCACTCAAAAGCTCAGAAGGGATAGTAAATATTTGATCAATATGCTCTACAAAATACCATAAAGGTAGAACCAATACACTAACAATGCCAATCATCAATAGCAAAGAGGTACTCAAATATTTAGATGCATTTTCTTTGTCATTCTTTTGCAAGGCAATAGAATAAAACCGAGTCAACGAACTTGTTAATGAACCTGTAACTACACTAATATATTGATTAATTATTAATGCTAAAGGAATTATACCATAAGCGACAAGTCCTAGTGATTTGACCAAATAAGGAGTATAAAAAACACCTACACCAATATTAGCCACTAAACTTAATACATTAAATATTAAATTCTTTCTAACTTGTCCATTCTCTGAAGCCATATTTAATTATAATCTACTATCCACTCCTGTTGTCAATAATCCTTTCACATCATACACAATAGCCTTGTCTTTCTTGAATTGATCTAAATTCAAGTTTAACAATTCTTTGTGGGCTACCCCTAGCACTACTGCGTCAAATTTTGCTTGGGGCAATGTTGTAGCGCTTACTACACCATACTCATGCATCACTTCGGCAGGGTTTGCCCATGGATCATAGATTATAACCTTCACTCCATAATCTTCTAAGGCAGCAATCACATCCACAATTTTTGTATTGCGCACATCTGGACAGTTTTCTTTGAAAGTTACCCCTAGCATCAACACTTCGGCTTTGCTTACATCAATTCCTTTCTTAATCATAGTTTTAATCACTTGAGACGCTACATATTCGCCCATTGAGTCATTTAAACGACGACCTGCCAAAATAATCTCTGGATGATAGCCTTTCTCCATGGCTTTTTGAGCTAAATAGTAGGGATCTACTCCAATACAGTGTCCACCAACTAATCCAGGTTTAAAAGGTAAGAAGTTCCACTTTGTACCTGCTGCTTCTAATACGGCATGGGTATCAATATCCAACAAATTAAATATTTTCGCCAATTCATTAACAAACGCAATATTGATATCGCGTTGAGAATTTTCAATTACTTTCGCTGCTTCTGCTACTTTTATGGCTGGCGCTAAATGCGTACCTGCAGTAATAACTGCTTTGTAAATATCGTTGACCACAACTCCAATTTCTGGTGTACTTCCCGAGGTTACTTTTAATATTTTTTCAACCGTATGTTCTTTATCTCCTGGATTAATACGCTCAGGTGAATAACCCGCATAGAAATCTTCATTAAACTTCAATCCAGATACGCGCTCTAAAACAGGAACACATTCTTCTTCCGTTACGCCTGGATATACGGTAGATTCGTAAATAACAATATCTCCTTTTTTCAAGACTTTTCCTACCGTTTCGGAGGCTTTATACAAAGGTGTAAGGTCTGGACGGTTGTGCTTATCTACTGGTGTAGGTACTGTTACAACATATACATTACAATCGGTAATATCTCCTAGATCATAGGAGCAATACAATCCTTTGGTTTCATTTGCTAAAACAGGATTCGTTTTTACCGTTACGGCTTGTAAAATTTCATTTTCTACTTCTAAGGTACTGTCTTTTCCTTCTCTTAGTTCGGCTATACGTCCTTGGTTGATATCAAACCCTACGGTTGGAAATTTAGTTGCGAACAAACGCGCTAAAGGCAATCCTACGTACCCTAACCCTATAACTGCAATTTTATGTTGTGTATTCATATTTTGTTTTTTATACTTATTTGATTAACGGGTTACTTGATTAACTGGTTACTTGATTAACTGGTTATTTGATTAACTGGTTACTTGATTAACTGATTACTTGATTAACTGATTACTTGATTAACTGATTACTTGATTAACTGGTTGCTTAATTAACTGGTTACTTGATTAACTGGTTACTTGATTAACTGGTTACTTGATTAACTGGTTGCTTAATTAACTGGTTGCTTAATTAACTGGTTACTTGATTAACTGATTACTTGATTAAATGGTTACTTGATTAAATGGTTACTTAGTTAATTACTAAACAATTAAACTATCTAAACAATTAAACTATCTAAACAATTAAACTATCTAAACAATTAATCCATCCAAACAATTAATCCATCCAAACAATTAAACTTTCTAAACAAGGTTACAATAATTTTATATTTTCAATTTATTTTTTTAATTCTCTTTATTATTCAATTGATACTTATATAATCCATTAAGTTGATTTATAATTTTATCTATTTCTACTCTTAATTTCACATACCTATCTTCTTGAACATATTTTAACAAATAAGCCAAGTTTAAATGACTAATTGTTTCTAAAGCAGAGGCATATGCTATATTTGTAAAATGGGCTTGATCTAAATTAGAAGAACGTCCAGAACCTTCTGCTAAATTTGCTGCTATGCTTGCAACTGATCGTTCTACTTGCTTAGTTAAATTAAATTGTTCGGACATTGGAAAAAATGCTACTGTTTCTCTAATCTGAACACTATAAGCTAAAGCATTTTTATACACTTCTAACTTTTCAAAGGAATCAATATGATAATTCATTTTGCTTACTATACGTTTACTAATTCGTCTTTATAAACAATTAACCCTCCTACCTTATTTCTTTGTTTAACTGGTTATTGGTTTAACTCCTAAACAACCTAACCTTACTAAACAACCTCCCCCCTAAACACTTACAACATATCTTTGTGCTCCCAATACCACTTCACCGCCTCTTTTAATCCATCGCGGATTACATGCGTAGGTTGATACCCTAAAAGCGTTTTTGCTTTCTCGACAGAAGCTAAGGAATGGGCTACATCGCCTTGACGATCTGGTCCATGCATCACCTCAATTTCAGCAATTTCACTGTCATATTCGGTCAAAAACTCTCTAAGGTAACCCACTAATTGATTGAGATTAGTACGGTCACCTACTGCAGTATTATAAACGGTATTTACAGCGTCTTTATTTGTTGTCAGCATCGCACGTTCATTCATTTGAATTACGTTATCGATATAGGTGAAGTCACGAGAATTCTCTCCAGTTCCGTTAATCGTTGGGCTTTCATGCCGAATAAATTGCTTGGTAAACAACGGAATAACTGCCGCATAAGCTCCTCTTGTATTCTGACGACGTCCAAAAACATTGAAATAACGCAAACCGATGATCTCTATACCATAAGTTTTAGCAAACACATCAGCGTATAGCTCATTAACGTATTTAGTAACCGCATAAGGAGATAAAGGTTTCCCTATTACATCCTCAACTTTTGGCAAGGCTGGTGAATCCCCATAAGTGGATGAACTTGCTGCATAGACCATTCGCTTTACTCCTCCATCGCGCACGGCCACCAACATATTTAAAAAACCATTAATATTTACTTCATTCGACGTGATAGGGTCATTAATAGAACGAGGAACAGATCCTAAAGCGGCTTGATGAAGGACATAATCCATCCCTTCTACTGCTTGTTGACAAGTGGTTAAATCGCGAATATCTCCCTCTAACAATTCGTAGTTCGGGTTACTTAAAAACTCTTCAATGTTGTGTCGATATCCCGTTGCAAAATTATCCAAACAACGAACAAAGTATCCTTTGTTTAAAAAGTACTCTGTTAAATTGGAGCCAATAAAACCTGCTCCACCTGTAATTAAAATCTTTTTCATAAAATTATTTCCCTCTTCCGATTGTATATACTTCAAATCCAATTTGTTCTAATACCTCGCGGTCTAAAATATTGCGACCATCAAAAACAAAGGCTGGTTTTTGCATGTTGTTGTAAATGCGTTGCCAATCGTAGGTTTTAAATTCATCCCATTCGGTCAATACCGCAACTGCATGGGCGCCTTTTAAGGCGTCATACGGATTTTGGTGTACGGTAAGGTGTTTTTTATTCGCTTCTGGCTCACGTGTAGCCAAATAGTCCAAATCCGCCAACATTTGCAGTTGGGTTACTTTGGGATCGTACACGTGAATTTGCGCTTCTTCTTCCATCAAATCATTGGCTACGTATATAGCGGCTGATTCGCGCGTATCATTGGTGTCCTTTTTGAACGCCCAACCCAAGAAGGCAATCTGTTTATCGTTTACCGTATTGAAAAGCGTACTCACAATATTCTCAGCAAAGCGGCGTTTTTGGTAGTCATTCATCAGGATTACTTGTTCCCAATAGTTGGCTACTTCCTCTAAGCCATAGGTCTTTGCGATATACACCAAGTTGAGAATGTCCTTTTGAAAGCAAGATCCTCCAAAACCAACAGAAGCTTGTAAGAATTTACTTCCAATGCGGCTATCGGTTCCGATGGCACGGGCAACTTCGCTAACATCAGCTCCTGATGCTTCACACAATTCTGAAATTGCATTGATGGAAGACACGCGTTGGGCTAAGAAGGCATTAGCCGTTAGTTTGGACAATTCTGATGACCATACATTGGTGCGCAAAATACGCTCTTGAGGAACCCAAGCACCGTAGATAGCAGCCAAAGCTTCTATCGCTTCTTTTCCCTTTGCTGTTTCTGCTCCTCCAATCAATACGCGATCGGGATGCATCAAATCCTGAATCGCTGTACCTTCTGCTAAAAACTCCGGATTGGATAGGATTTGAAACTCTACTCCATTGCCTGTTTGATCTAAGATGCGCTTAATCGCCTGTGCGGTACGCACGGGTAAAGTTGATTTTTCTACGACTATTTTATCTGTTTTGGCTACGCGTGCAATTTGACGCGCACATAGCTCAATGTATTTTAAATCGGCCGCCATTCCCTTGCCTTTTCCGTAGGTTTTGGTTGGGGTATTGACCGAAATAAAGATCATATCGGCTTCGTCAATGGCTTGATCGACGTTGGTATCAAAAAATAAGTTACGCCCTCTTGCTTCTGCTACGACAGCGTCTAATCCAGGTTCATAAATCGGCAATTGATCCAAGTCCTCGTTATTCCACGCCTGAATACGCGCTTCGTTGATATCCACTACAGTAATTTGAATGTGCGGGTTCTTCTGCGCAATAACAGCCATCGTTGGACCTCCAACATAACCTGCACCTACGCAACAAATTTTAGTAATACTTTTCATTTTTTTCTTAGAATCTTTTTATAATCTACTATCTACTTTGTCTTGATCCAATACACTTTTGGTATCGAATACCACACCAGTAGGATGTACTAGTTGGCTGACGTTAAATTTATCGAATTCACGATGCGCCGTGGTTAACACAACGGCATCATATTGTTGTTGTATGATGTCTTGAGACGAAATTAAATCGATATCGTACTCCTCTTTCACCTCTTGTGGATTTACCCAAGGATCACACACCGCTACTTCAATGCCATAAGACACCAACTCTTCGTATATCTTCGCCACTTTGGTATTGCGGGTATCGGGGCAGTTTTCTTTGAAAGCAAAGCCCAAGAGCAACACCTTGGCCTGGCTGACATTGATGTTTTTCTGCACCATGAGCTTGACCACTTTGCTGGCAATAAATACGGGAATTTCATCGTTTACACGTCGACCAGAAAGGATGACATCGGGATAATACCCCAATTGAATGGCCTTATGTGCGAGGTAATACGGATCAACAGAAATACAGTGTCCACCGACTAAGCCTGGTTTAAATTTGAGAAAATTAAACTTCGTCCCTGCCGCTTCCAACACTTCTTGTGTATCAATGCCAATGCGATCAAAGATCAACGCCAATTCATTGACGAAGGAGATATTGACATCGCGCTGGGCATTTTCAATTACTTTAGCGGCTTCAGCAACTTTAATGGACGTTGCTTTATGGGTACCGGCATAAATGATTTGCTGGTATAACTGATCGATTTCTTCTGCAACTTCTGGTGTACTTCCTGAGGTTACTTTGACAATGGTTTCTAAGGTATTGACTTTATCTCCAGGATTGATTCGCTCTGGGGAATAGCCTACGTAAAAGTCTTGGTTGAATTTCAACTTCGACGTTGCTTCTAAAACGGGGATACACTCCTCTTCTGTACATCCGGGATATACAGTAGATTCATAGATCACAATATCGTTGGGTTTGAGCACCTCTCCCACCAAGCGAGAAGCACTTTTTAAAGGGGATAAATCGGGTGCATTGAATCGATTAATTGGCGTGGGAACTGTAATGATAAATACAGTAGCATCAGCTAAGTCCTTAATTTCACAACTAGGTAAATAGCCCTTGATTCCCCCAGAAGTCTGGTAGGCAATTAGCGATACCCTCAGCTGCTCTTCGTCTGCTTCTTTGGTATCATCTTGTGCGTTTAGCAAGCTAGCCATGCGTTTAGCATTGATGTCAAAGCCTACTACAGGATAGTGTTTTGAAAACGCTAGCGCCAAAGGCAAACCTACGTAGCCCTGCCCTATAACTGCAATCTTATATTCCTTTTTCATTTTTTTATTACTTTCTTATTACTTAAAAATTCAGATAAAAAAGTAAGGTGTTTTTAGCCTAAGCTTCTCCCTAAGCACACAAAGGTACATTTTTTAACCATTATGTACAGCATTCCTTTTATTATTTTTAAGCAAATAGCATTTCCTCCCACCCTTAAAAAATCACCCTTTTTACATAATAAAAGTTAAAATTCATTAAACTAAAGCATTAACCCCTTACGTTCAATTCGTTTATTCAATTTTATTTAATGAGATTGGTGTTTTTTGGGGGTCGGCACCAAAACTTAGAGGAAAAGGGAGATGGGAAAAGGGAGATGGGAAAAGGGAGATGGGAAAAGGGAGATGGGAAAAGGGAGATGAGAAGAGGGAGATGGGAAAAGGGAGATGGGAAAAGGGAGATGGGAAAAGGGAGATGGGAAATCGTAGCGTAGCGTAGATTCATCGAACACCAAAACAAAATAAAAAATCAGTGAGATAAAGAACAAAAAACAAAAAAAAAACTAGGGGACAATTTTATGCGGTATTGTCCAAACCAAAAAAGATGATAATCTTTGTTGCATCATACCAAAAAGCCATGGATCAGACGAAGAGAAAAGGTTCTAAAACCATAGCAGGGATTCCTCCTGCCCTTTTAGAACAATTAAACAAAGGGGAAATAGAAACAGCCAATTTAGTTGAATGGTTAGCCATCGACTTAGCTATACTATTGGAAACGGTATTACAACAAGCCAATAAACGAGTCTATCTAGCTCCTACACTACAAGCGGTAGCGGCCTTAAAAAAACCAACGATTACAGCTAAAAATGCCGCAATTGGTCAGCAGTTACTAGTACAAGCTATGGAAGCCAATGATCAGACCCTATTTGCTTTTCTCAGCAATCATCCTGCTGATATGGCGCGTTGTTGGGCCACCTATATGATTGGGCTTCATCCGACCTATAGCCCCAGTGAACAATTAGCAGCGATTAAACCCTTTGCTGCGGATACGCATTTTGGGGTACGGGAAACCGCTTGGATGGCTGTTCGTCCGACAATCATTGCCAACCTCGAACTGAGCTTAGCGATCTTGACGCCCTGGACCTTAGACGCAGATGAAAATGTACGTCGCTTTGCCACGGAGTCCACCCGACCGAGAGGCGTTTGGTGCGCCCCTATTGAAACACTAAAAACAACACCCGAACTCGCTCTACCTCTATTGGAAAATATGCGCAATGACTCGGCCAAATACGTTCAAGATAGCGTAGGCAATTGGCTCAATGACGCCAGTAAAACTCAACCTGATTTTGTGCGAACCCTTTGCGCGAGATGGCTGAAAGAAAGCAATACTAAAGCAACAGCCTATATCGTAAAGAAAGCCTTGAGAACAGTGAATAGTGAGTAGTGAATAGACCACTCACCATTTACCATTTACCACTCACCACTCACTACTCACCACGCCAAGAACAAATAACAAAGTGCAGCGAGCAAAGAACAAAGCGCAACGAGCAAAGAGCAAAGAGCAAAAAACAAAGAACAAAAAACAAAGAGCAAAAAACTCACCACTCACCAATAGCGTTTTTGGATTCTGCGTCTTAGTGTATAGTAGCTCATCAACAATTGGTCATACCACAAAGCGAATAACAGCAACATAGCGGCTAGCAGTAGCGTTTTGAATTGGTAATGGAAGTACAAGAAACCACCCGCTACACAGCCAATGAAAAAACAACCAATAATGGCGAGCATTAAAAAGATACTGCGAAACAAGCGCACGCGTTCTGCGCGATTCTTGTAAAAAAACAACTGAGAGAGCACAATACCCAAATCGGTAAACAACCCTGTTAAGTGGGTGGTTCGCACAACAGCACCTGAAACCCGGGTTACTAAAGAGTTTTGCAACCCCATGGAGAACAATAAGGCCAAGGCGCAAAACACGCTGTACTTAATCAAGGCTCCTTCAAAGAATAAATCGACTAAACTAATCCCTACCAATAGGGCCACTTCAATCAAAATGGGAATAACATAAGACACCTCTGGTTTGTGTTTCAACACCCATTCCATAATCAGACTCGACACAAAGGATCCCAATAGAAAGAAAAAGGTATAAATTAAATACACCATTGCGCGGCTGTAATTCTCTTCCGTTACTTCTTCTGCAAAAAAGGCAAAATGTCCCGTTACATTAGTGGTCAACGTACTCAACCCCAACACCCCAATACTATTGACAATTCCTGCAACACCTGATAAGAGGGATGCTAATTTGAGGTTGTGCGAATATGCGCGATTTTTTCCTTGATGCCTAAACATGACCGAAATTCCTTTTTCCCAAAGTTACTAAATCCCTTTTTATCTTGTGCTCCTGCTGTTCTATTCCCTGCTATTGCCCTCCTATTCTTTTCAAATTCAACAGACTAAAGCCCAATTCACAGCATAAAACAACGCTTTTTTAGGTTTAAATGAAACATCAAGGACCAATTTTTAAAAATTAAGTAAAATTATTTTAAGAATAAGATTTATGTTTGCACCCTATAACTATTGGCGATAGAATCATGTTTTATTTATGCTTTATTCGCAATAAAAGCACAACTTTCTGTTTCTTCTCCTTTTTTGTTTGTTCCATGATGCGTATTATTTTCCTTTTACTCTCCTTATTATTCGTTTTCAGCTGTACACAGAAACAACGGATTGAACCTGTTACAAAAGGAAATCCACACCTAGATCCCACACTCGCTCAAGAGAGTTTAGCTTTTTACTTGGGCTTGGATACCATTCCGACATTGGAGCGAAAGCAAATCATTGAAGACGCCTTGGCACAACCGGATCAAGCCCTAGCGCAATCTCCCTATGGTGCCTATATAAAGCATTTACTTTTTTCAACTAGCCCCCAACAAGATAGTGCTGCCTTTTACTTCAACCGAATCCTTGAGGCCTATCCAACCTTAGATATCACTTGGCAACGGTTGGTTACCTATACCCAATTAAACCAAGAGATCAAACACAAACGAGTGGCTTCTTTGGATTTTATGGAACTGCTTTACACCGAATTGGAAGAGGTACATAAAACGTCTACGATTTTGGATTATCAGCTCTACGATGTACTGGCAAAGGCCTATTTCTTAAATCGAGATCTTGCTCGTTCGGTCAAATACACCGAATTGTATTTCGACAAGCACCCCTTCAAAGACCATCGCGTGATTCAATCTCGCTTTTACGATATTTCCTTTTTACTTGCAGCCGAATCACAAGATCGCGAGCAGGCTTTTCACAACTTACAGCAGTTAAAAACCCTTTTAAAAGGCTCGAAAGACGAAATTGCCAAAATGCGCTATTTCGATATGGAGGCACGTTATTTTGCGCTAATTGGAAGCTATGAAGAAGCTTTAAACAGCAGCAAGCGCTATTTCCATTACAGCCAAAAAGCCAATCAACTCCACCCTATTGTTTACAACAATTTAGCCACGAGTTTTGAGCGAAATAAACAATGGGACGCCGCTATTCACTACTATAAAGAAGGGATTGCACTCGCGGAACAAATGAAAATTCAGGAGCAAAATCAACTCTATGGTGGACTAAGCCATGTGTATAAACTAAAAGGCGACTACCAACAAGCGTTGATTGCCTTGGATTCCTCTTTCGCTCATGTGACGCGAATGAAAGAAAAAGTAAATGCCAATAAACTCCATGAGCTGGAAATCCAATATCAAACCAAGCAAAAGGACATAGAAATTACGACGCTTAAAGACAACTTTCAACTTCAACAAAAGAACTTTCAACAACAACGTTGGATTACTCTTTTAGCGGTTCTCTTTGTCATAGGCGCTCTTTTATATGGATTAATCCTCTATCGTCAGCGGTTATTAAGTGAGAAAAACAAGCGACTTACCATGCAAAATAAAAAGATGGAATTGGAACAGCGCATGCTACAAGTGCAACTCAACCCTCATTTTATTTACAACGCTATAGCGAATTTACAAGGGTTTATCAACCAAGAAAACAAGACAAAAGCCAATCGCTATTTGCTTGCACTTTCTAAGTTAATGCGCCACATTCTCGAACTCAATCGCCATGATTTTGTTGCCTTAGCGGATGATTTAAACGCAGTAGAAAATTACCTCCAAGTACAACAAATGCGCTATAACGATTCTTTTGACTATGAAATACACGCCGACACAATTGCTTTGGATGAACTATTAATTCCTCCCATGCTCATACAGCCCTTTATTGAAAACGCCATTGAACACGGATTTAAGAACCTAAGCTATCGCGGGTTACTAACCCTTACTATAGAGGAAAAAGACGAACAACTCTACCTCTATATACGCGATAATGGACGTGGATTTGACGGGGAATCAACCAGCACACAGAAACAATCCCTATCGCAGATTATTACACAGGAGCGTTTGGATGTTTTATTCGGAGCCAAAAAACAACGCGCTTTTTTCAAACTATACCCCCTTACAGACACCTCTTCTGGCAGTGGGGTCGAAGTTGTTTTGTGTATTCCACTTCTTTACCTTTAATTTAATCCTATGAAAGTATATATTCTCGAAGACGAAGTTGCTATTTTAAAGTACATTCTATCCTTAGTGGTAGACATTCCCTACCTCCAAGTGGTTGGATATGCCGATGCTATAACCAAGGCTTATCCTGAAATAATGGCCCAACAGCCTGATTTAATTTTGGCGGATATCCAGCTAAAGGATGGAACGAGTTTTGAGCTATTACAACGCCTTAACCTGCCACATACGCAATTGATATTCATAACTGCTTATAGTCAATATGCCATTAAAGCACTGAATCTAGGAGCGCTGGGCTATATCGTCAAACCCATAGACGAACGAGAATTTACACAAGCCATTGACCGCTGTTACCAAAAGCGAAACTCCCACGTTTTTGAAGAAGCGCAAATTCAGGTAGCTCTCGATCAGTTACAAACCATACATCCACCCAAGCGATTGGCCTTAAAGACCTTTCACTTTACGCAAATTGTCTGTATTGCCGATATCGTCTATTGCCAAAGTGACAAAGGCTATACGACCTTTTACCTGCTCAATGGAGACAAACTCATGGTCTCTAAGGTCCTCAAAGAATATGAAGATTTATTAATTCCCGCTCATTTTATTCGCTGTCATCAATCGTACTTGGTTAATACGGCTTTTATCAGTAAATACTATAAGGAAGGCTATCTCGAATTAACGGATCAAACGACTATTCCCGTATCAGAGCGCAAAAAAGAACTGATTCTCTCCTATATCCAAAGCATATCCTAAGCGCTATTTGAACGGATAATCTGTCAAAAGGGACGAATATTGATTGATGCGTCGCGAATATAAACAACCTCTTTCATTTTTTTCTAATCCACCTACCTTTGCAAAAGCTAAAGTATAAATCGTATACAAAAATTAGTACACCGTTGTTTCCACAAAGCGGTATGACGTTTTAGTCCCCTTTTTTCTTTAGCTAAACCCCTTTTTTATGTAAAAAGTCACAGAAAAAATGAAACACTGTCGTTTATCTTGTGAATCAAACGAAAAACGAGAAAATCGGACCGTTTAATTTATTGACTTTTCACTTATAATCAGGAACATCAAAAAAAATTATAAAATGAAAAAATCAGTTGCACTTATTGGTAGTCTTATTGCCTTTTTAGCCATATCATGTGGAGATTCAACCATTCACTTACAAGAGGAGAATAATACTGCTGCAATAAAAGCAGAAGTAGAAAAAGCCTTCTCTCCAGATTTAGCCGTTACGGATCTCTTGCTATCCACACCTAAATTAGATACGCGATTAAGTGATATTATGGTTACTTTTTGGGAAGATGACAAAGAATACACCCAAAACTACGATTTCAAAAACGGACTACAGGAAAAAAGAGAAATCAAACTGATGCTTCAAATTGATCACATCAAAAAAGCAGCAGAAGAAAGAAAATCAAATACGTTTAAAATCAAGGATATTGATTACAGTAAAAAGTATGACAACTTCATCAAAGCGGTAAAACTTGTGATGGAAGAATATCCAGAAAATAGCGATGAAACCTATGATAACTTTATCCTACACAGCTATCGCTTCACAGCGAAAGGATCAAATAAAATAGGTGAATCCCTAACGCTACATGCGAAAAAAGTAGGTGAATCCGTACAACATCATGCAAGATCTACAACCACCAATTTCTATGAGTTTACTTTTGTCGTGCTAGAAAACGGCGAGTTGGAATGGAGATAGTGTAAGGTTTACAGTTGACGGTTGACAGTATAGTTTACTCGTTGCCTCTATCCTAAAAAACACAAGCTATTGTAATGTTTTATAGTGTACAAATTACGGTTGACGGTGTGTGATTTACATTCGATAATTCGCAGTTGTTAGTTTACAGTTAACCGTAACTGTTCCTATATCCTAAATTAGTTAGAAAATAAAAATTGCTATAAAAAGAGAATAGCTGTTTAGTAAGGCGTTTTACACAAAACGTCAGTATCAAAGCAGTCAATCTAAAACGGAAGCGCAAAAGGTTTATTCCTTTTGCGTTTTTTTTGATTGGTGAGTGGTGAGTGGTGAGTGGTGAATGGTGAGTGGTGAGTGGTGAGTGGTAAGTGGTGAATGGTGAATGGTAAGTGGTGAATGGTGAATGGTGAATGGTGAGTGGTGAATGGTAAATGGTGAGTGGTGAGTGGTGAGTGGTAAGTGGTGAATGGTGAGTGGTGAGTGGTGAATGGTGAGTGGTGAATGGTGAATGGTGAATGGTGAGTGGTGAATGGTGAGTGGTAAGTGGTGTACGTCCCTGACATAGGTTGACCATAAAAATTCAATTTTCCTATGAAAGTCAACGTTCAACAAATTAAAAAAAAT